>JAFYRL010000028.1 GCA_017546975.1 Alistipes sp. | reverse complement strand
GGAATGTAAATATAACCCAACGGGTGCGTCAGCATCCGTCAGTTCAAGCCTGATCAACAGCTCAATATTTAGTCAAGCACCGCCAGATGGCGGTGTTTGTTGTTTATGGGAGTTTGTGCTTGCATAAATACTTCCATAAATAAACAAACGGACTGCATTGCAGTGCTTGACTATAATGTTGATAGAACCCCCGCGGCAGCGGACAGGCAAGACGAGCGTAGCGAAGTCAAGCGTGATCAATAACAGCCGCACCACAAGGCAAGACGAGCGCAGCGAAGTCAAGTCTGATCAACAATAGTCAAGCTACAAGAGCTGCTCACAAGAGGTACAATGATGCTTCAGTGTCAAAATACACCCACAAGTAAACTTTTGCTCGTCTAATTTTCACACTGCCAGACAAACCATTAACTATATGGCTGTTTTTCTGCAATATACAGCGATTAGATTTTAGCTATTCTTTTTTTGCAGAAAACTTTTATAGGTCTATCTTTGCAATAAAAACAATACGATATTGTATGAATAGGCTATTATTTACATTGGCGCTGGCCGTAACTATTGTTGCGTGCAATAGGCACTCTGCACATTGGGACACACTAACACGAGTGGAGTCATTTATCAATATGCGCCCAGACAGCGCATTGGTAATAATTGAGCAGATAGAACCCTCGGAGCTTTCGAATAAGGAGGAGCGAGCTAAGTACTCGTTGCTACACTCCGTTGCTCTCTACAAAAGCTATATCGACAAGAGCGACTTCGAAATTTTGCAGCCCGCAATAGAGTATTATAAGGATCATGGTTCTTCTACAGACAAGCTCCTCACCAACTTTTACAAGGGGATAATATACCAAAATCAGGGGAACGATGCACAGGCGATGATTAGCTTCTTGGAGGCTATTGAGCAAGGTGGCGATTCTGAAGACCTCGTAACCAAAGCACAGGTCTACTATGCACAGAGTAGCATATACTACTCGCTACTACAGTGGGATAGGTACTGCAATGCCATGCTTAAATGCGCCGAGTTATATAACGACATGGAGCTTACTGACTACTACCACAAATCCCTTGTCTATGTCATAAATGGCTATACACAAAAGGGCGATAAGGAGATGACTAATAGGTATATCGACACTCTGAAAAAGGATTTGCCCCAAATGAATCCCCTTGTCAAGGCAGACTTCTACGATGTTTACACCACAGCTATTACCAGCCAGGGGGATAAACGACAGATCCGTGAACTTTTAGAAGAGTATATCAGTATCATCCCTGAGTCACGCATAAGCTACAGCACAGTGGCCTTTGCTTACTACAAGATTGGTGAGTATAAGGAGGCTCTTAATGCCATACAACGCTACAAGGTCAAAGATACTTACATCTCTAAGACACGATACTACGCGTTGATATCCGACATATACAACAAGTTAGGCAACGACAAACTTGCTTTGGAGAACTACAAAATCTACCAAACCATTATCAGCAATAAGGTATATGAGATCTTCAAGTCCGATACACAGTTTATGGAGGATAAGCACTCCCTTGAGATGCAAAAGGCTGAGGCGCAAGCTGCAAAGAATCGTCTTACAATCATCGTTCTTGCCTGCATCGTAGCACTCGTATCATCATTATACATCATAAACATCATCCGCAAGCGATTAAAAGATAGCAGAATATTGAATACACAACTACTCAACGAGAAGGCTGTGTTCGAGAAGATGTATAACGAAGTTATTGCAGAACGCGATGTTCTCAACGAGATGGTGACAAACAACACAATCAGAAAGGAGACCATGGCGATAATTAAGGGCCGCCTTGGAGTGCTGAATACCATCATCGTATCGCATCTCTCGGAGAAAGATACCGATATTAGGCGAGCGAACAAGGAGCTTGAAGCCCTTATCGCCAATAGAGGCGACTTCATTAGGTCTACCCGCATAACACTCGAAGAGAACTACCCACACTTCTTTGCTTACCTGCACGATAAGGGACTTGAAGAGCAAGAGATTGACTTCTGCTGTTTGTATGCCATAGGCCTTAAGGGCAAGGAGATTAAGTCATACATCAACCTTACACGCCACTATAAGGATAGCAGCGAGGTGCGCCAGAAACTCGGACTTATGGAGAGCGACACGAATCTCTCAAATTTCTTACAGAAACTGCTTAAAAAGGATGGTGAGTAAACTTTTTATATCACGACATTGACAATAGGAAATAAAAAATTTCTTATACATCAATTATTCAATGAGTTACACACTTAAATTTATAACTCATTTATTTTACAGAAAACTTTTTTTTGTGTTCTTTTGCAATAAGAATGTAAAACAGATACAACTTAAAACAATTACCATTATGAATTGAATAAATATAAAAAAACGAACTATGCCATTCCCATTTTATTTACAATTAAATAACTAACGACTATGAAAAGATTTATTATCTGCCTTATAGCATTGGTGCTGTCAATCGTTGTAACATCATGCAGTGAGTGTGACGAGCCTTTCTGCACCAAGAAGAATCACAACCACACAAAATCTCTTATTGAGATGTATATCACCAGTGAGAGTTTGGGACTTGATAACGCACATATATACTCGCCATATCTACGAACAAGGCATCAGCTACTTTACGACTATCTATTACCCTCTGGAGAGTTTGGAATTAACTATAACTTGGACCGCCAAACAGGCGTAACATTCTTTGGTCTTTATAGAGAGGAGCTTAAATATGTTGTCACAAAGAATGAGGTATATGAGGCTCAGATTGGCATGAAGCTCTTACTTCCGAGCGATATCCCACTTGAGCTAAATAAGAAGTACTACTTTGGCAATGTCGAGGGGGTAAATACCGATGATGGTGTGGTAGTTCCCGATAGTCAATACCAATATTATAGCACTGGAATACACCTCTCATTTATGGGCCATAACTTTAAGTCAACCCATGGCTGGATGATGTTTACCCGCTTGGATGAGGTTTCGAGAAATGAGGATGGGACACTAAACATCTTAGATATGCGGTTTGGCTTTGTGGCCAATAGTGACGAGCACACTATAATTGTTGAGGATGGCAGGATTGAGGACAACCCTGGCGACACTCGTAATGACAGAGCGAAGCCTTCGTTTGTCAACGGCAAGATAGGCGCAATATATCAGGATATTATCTACTGTAATTGCAATGTCCGTGATGCTGATGAGATTGCATATATGGCAATGCCACAATCAGAGTATGACTACTATAATCAAACTACAGCCGAGGAGGTCTTTGAGCGAGGTACAATCGTAGATCTTGCACCATACAAGGAGAGCATAGACGATAACTCAGACCTAATTCGTCTTAACTACATTATCGATGGTCTAACGCCTAATACCGAGTATATGATATTCAATGCCGCCTTGAACAAGGCTACAGGAATTTACATGTTACGCTGTTATAGTGACATAAAGACTCAGGCACCTGACGGTCAGGAGTATGAGGTATTCCTTTGGGATCCTCACACAGATGTCGTAACTAAAAACAGTGCAACAATCACCATGTTGCTTAAATACTGTGACTCACTAAGTTACCATATCTGCAAGGGCGAGAGTTGTGATTGCAACGCTAAGGAGGTTGACACAAATATGATTCCTATTGAGTTTGACAAAGTTAAATCGTTTATAGATACTGTGTATCCAACAATCGAGTTGGAGGGTTTGGAGCCATATACCACATACACCGTTATCATTAAGGCTAAAAACCCGATGTCAACAAAGATAAGCACGGTAACATTTACAACAGCTTACTAGGGCAACAAATAGCCCAAACGAAGTGAAAGGTGAAAACTGAAAGGTGAAAAGTAAGGTATGCTTCGCATGAATTTTATATATGCGTCGCAGACACCATACCTTTCAGTTTTCACCTTTCCCTTTTCACTTTTTAAGCAGCACGACCGAATTTCTTGTCAGAAGGGGGCACACACATTACCAAGCGCGAGACCGAATTTCTTGTCAGAGTGGTGTAGCAGTGGCGCTGACACGAAAAATGGCGGATGGGACATACTGAGCGTATTTTCCATTCGCCATTTTGACTGAAGCGTCGCTGATGCGCCGCTATCACAAGAAATTACTTAAGACCCATCTGATCGATAAGAGCCTGAGTCTGTGGCTTGTGACCACGGAAGTTCACATAAAGCTCCATTGGGTGCTGGTGGCCGCCCTTCTCAAGAAGCTCGTAGCGGAACTTATCTGATACCTCCTTAGAGAAGATACCCTCCTCCTGGAAGTATGAGTAAGCATCAGCAGCAAGAACCTCTGCCCACTTATAGCCGTAGTAACCTGTAGCATAACCACCGCTGAAGATGTGAGTAAAGGCAGGGCCCATAGCGCAACCATTAGCGATAGGAAGCACCTTAGTTGGCTGGAGAGCTGCAAGCTCGAACTCCATAAAGTCACCCTCATATGGAGTAGTGATTGTATGCCATGCCATATCGAGCATACCGAATGAAAGCTGACGAATGTTGTAGTATGCAGCAAGGTAGTTCTTAGCATTTACAAGCTTCTCGATAAGCTCTGCTGGCATAGCCTCACCTGTCTGGTAGTGCTTAGCCCAAAGGTCAAGATACTCCTTCTCGAATGCCCAGTTCTCCATAATCTGTGATGGAAGCTCCACGAAATCACGCATTACAGCAGTACCGTTGATAGACTCATACTTACCCTTAGCAAGGATACCATGAAGACCGTGACCGAACTCGTGAAGGAATGTAGTGAACTCATCGAATGTAAGGAGTGATGGAGTGTTAGCTGTAGGCTTAGTGAAGTTCATCACAAGCTGTACCAAAGGACGCTGCTCAACACCATCCTTAACGCTTACACCGCGGAACTCTGTCATCCATGCACCTGCACGCTTAGACTCGCGTGGGAAGAAGTCAAGGTAGAGAATAGCAAGAAGGTCACCATTAGCATCCTTAACCTCATAAGCTGTAGCCTCTGCATCGTAAACCTGAATCTCAGGAGCTGGAGTAAATGTCAAGCCATAAAGCTTAGTTGCAAGCATAAATACTGCATCCTTAACATTCTCAAGCTGAAGGTAAGGCTTAACCTGCTCGTCGTTGATAGAGTACTCTGCCTCCTTATACTTCTCGCTGTAGTAACCCCAATCCCATGGCATAAGCTCGCCCTGGAAGCCGAGTGACTGTGCATACTTAGTTACAGTAGCAACATCCTTGTGTGCATAGCTGAGTGTTGCATCGCAAAGCTCCTGAAGGAAGCCGTTAACAGTATTTGTGCTCTCTGCCATCTTCTCCTCCAATACATAGTCAGCGTATGTCTCATAGCCGAGCAACTGCGCAATCTGAAGGCGCAAGTTAGCGATCTTACGGATGTTCTCCATGTTATCGAACTCACCACCTACGGCACGAGAGTTATAAGCACGGTAAAGCTGCTCCTTAAGGTCACGCTGTGAAGAGTAGGTCATGAATGGGCCATAGCTTGGAGCCTGCAATGTTACAGTCCAACCCTCCTCACCACGAGCAGCAGCATCAGCAGCAAGACCCTCCTTTACGAAGTCTGGCAACTCAGCAACCTTAGCCTCATCTGTGATGTTAAGTGTGAAGGCGTTAGTAGCAGCCAAAGCGTTCTGACCGAAAGCAAGAGTTAGCTGTGAAAGCTCAGTTGTGTACTGACGGTAGAGCTCCTGAGCCTCACCCTCAAGCAACGCACCTGAACGAGCGAAGCCCTTGTAGCTATTCTCCAAAAGCATACGATCCTGCTCATCAAGATCGAGGCTCTCGCGCTGCTCATAAACAGCCTTAACGCGAGCAAAAAGCTCAGGGTTAAGAGATACATCGTTTGAAAGCTCAGTGAGCTTTGGAGTGATATTGAGAGCAATCTGCTGCATCTCAGGAGATGTAGAGCAGTTGTTCAACACGAAGAAAAGGCCTGTAACACGGCTAAGAAGTGCACCAGCCTGCTCCATAGCAACGATAGTATTCTCGAAGGTTGGAGCCTCAGGGTTGTTGATAATAGCATCAATCTCTGCACGGTTTAGCTCGATAGCGTAGTCGATAGCTGGCTCGTAGTGCTCAAGCTTAATCTCAGAGAATGGAGGGGTCTGGTATGGAGTGTTCCACTCCGCAACCAATGGGTTGTTTTTGATGTCGTTACCACCACATCCAACAAGACCCAAAGTCAATGCTGACATAATAAAAAGTACTTTTTTCATAGTTTATTTTTTAATAGGTTTCTTTGTAATATCACCACGAATAGGCTCGCCTGGCTTAGTTGGGCGCTTAGGTGCCACGATTGGCTTACGCTCTGGAGCGACTGTAGGCTTTACAATCTCAGGCTCCTCAATCTGTGCCTCCTCAAGGATAGGCTCCTCTACTACAGGCTCCTGCCATAGACCACGCGCCTTAAGCATAGCTGTCTTATCTGGGTCTGCACCGCGGAACTTACGATACATCTCCATACCTGGCTTCTGACCACCCTGTGCAAGAAGGTCATAACGGAAGCTACGAGCAAGCTCCTTATCGCAAAGGTCGCTGCTGAGCTTGAAGGCCTCGAATGCATCCTTATCCAATACCTCAGCCCAAAGGTAGAAGTAGTAACCTGATGAGTAACCACCGTTGAAGATGTGGGCGAAGTATGTATAGCGGTAGCGTGGCTCAATTTCAGGAATTAGACCACGGCGTGTAGCGAGGTTATACTTCTCGAAATCGTTGATATCAAGGTCGGTATATGTCTCCAACGAGTGAATATCCATATCGATAAGTGCTGCTGCAGCGAGCTCCGTAGTTGTAAAGCCCTGATTAAAGAGCGAAGCGTTCTGAATCTTAGCGATTAGGTTATCTGGAATAACCTCACCAGTACGGTAGTGTACAGCATACTCCTTCATAATCTCTGGCTCGAATGCCCAGTTCTCCATAATCTGTGATGGGAGCTCCACGAAGTCACCCTCAACATCTGTAAGACCACGGTAGCGAACATCTGCAAAGAGGAAGTGAAGAGCGTGGCCAAACTCATGGAACATTGTCTCCGCCTCATCGAATGTAAGAAGCGATGGAGTATTACCTACAGGAGGTGTAAAGTTACATACGATACCGATAACTGGGGCCTTACGCTCACCATCTACGTAACGCTGCTCGGTGAAGTTACCACACCATGCACCACCACTCTTAGACTTGCGTGGGTATGGATCAAGGTATAGAACACCTACATGTGACTGGTCATGGTCAAGAACCTCATATACAGTACACTCCTTATGGTAGCGAGGTGCTGCGATAGGACGGAATGTGATACCATATAGGCGGTTAGCAAGGTAGAACATACCATCTCGTACATTATCCAACGATAGGTACTGGCGTACAGCCTCCTCGTCGAGCTGATACTTTTTCTTACGCACCTGCTCTGCGTAGTACCACCAATCAGACTTCTCGAAGGTCTCACCAGGGAAATCCTTTCTGAAGATCTCCTTCATATCCTCCAACTCACGCTTTGCAGACTCCAAGGCTGGCTCAAACACCTCCTCCAACAACTTGTATACGGCTGCTGGATTGCCCGCCATCTGGTCAGCAGTAACATAGTGTGAGTATGACTTGTAACCAAGGAGGTTAGCCTTCTCTACGCGAAGGCGTGCCATATCCTCAGCAAGCTGCTTATTATCGTACTCATTGTCATTGTTACAACGCATGGTATAGCCGTTGTAAAGCTCACGACGAAGATCACGATTCTTTGAGTATGTAAGGAATGGAAGCATGCTTGGCTTATCAAGCGTAAAGACATAAGAGGCCTTCTTACCCATAGCCTCAGCAGCCTCACGAGCCTGGTTACGAACACCCTCAGGAAGCTCCTTAACCTGCTCATCGTTAAGCTCAATAAAGAAGCTGCCATTCTCCTTAAGGAGGTTGTTACCAAAGCGAATAGATAGCTCCGAAAGCTCTGCGTTAATCTTCATAAGACGCTCCTTAGCCTCACCCGAAAGCAATGCGCCTGAACGCACGAAGTCGTTGTATGTTTTCTCCACAAGACGCATCTGCAACTCATCAAGCTTAAGGCTCTTGCGCTTGTCGTATACAACCTTTACACGCTCGAAGAGCTTGTCGTTGAGCATAATGCTGTTGTAGTGCTCCTCAATACGAGGCATCATTGTGTTCTGAACCTCCTGCATCTCATCATCAAGATCCGATGAAGAGAGCATACCGAAGATAAGGTTAAGCTCATAAAGCTTCACACCTGCATTATCCATTGCAAGGATAACATTCTCAAATGTTGGCTCCTCCTCAGACTCAACGATAGCTGCAATCTCCTCGTTGTGCATCTTCATAGCCTCCTCAAAGGCAGGGGCATAGTGCTCAGTGCGAATCTTGTCAAATGGTGGAATACCAAACTCTGTAGTCCACTCTTCAAGTAGAGGATTTGTGGTATCATTCACCACATCCGAACCACATGATAGGGTCATAGTCATAACTAAGAATAGTGACGATAATGTTAAAAGGCGTTTCATCTATAATATTTTTTAATTAACTTTGCAAAGTTAAACAAAATTATTGCAATGCAACTATTTTATGCACCCGAAATTTCACTTCCTTGCTATACTC
>JAFYRL010000027.1 GCA_017546975.1 Alistipes sp. | reverse complement strand
TTGTGATTAAGAGTATAACCCTCGTTGCGTAGTTGCTGATACACACGACGATAGCCGTAGCGTTTGCCGTGCATAGCAAATATCTCGCTGATACGCTTGCGTATATCAGCATACTTATCCTCTCGTTGCTTTGAAGTGTGATAGTAGTAAGTGGAATGTGCCATCCCTTTGACCTGCAAAAGCTTTTGCAGGTCAAAGCTACTTTGCCTTAGTTCTTTGATGGCTTCTGCCCAATCTCTCGTAAGCGGGCTTCTCTCTCCTCGACTAAGGCTTTCACTTTTTTTAGCAGAGCATTCTCCGTTCTGAGATATTCATTCTCTTCTCTCAAACGCTCAAGCTCTGTCATTTCTTCTGGTTTCTTCTTTCGTGGTCGTCCCATACCTGGTGGTCGCCCTCGCTTCTTGGTGATGAGTAGTGCATCAAGACCTTGTTCTCTAAACACCTTAAGCCAAACACTCAATCGTGTGGCACTTACTCCATATTTTAGCGAGGCTTGCACCAAAGTTAAGTGATTTTTCTCAATATCAAGCACAATTTGCTGTTTTAATTCACCGCTTGCTCGGATATTTTTCTTACGACATAGAACTGATACTCCGTATTCTTGGTATAGTAACCATAGACATTGCAGTTGCTCTTTACCAATACCGAACTTTTTGTGAATGTAGTCGATAGAATAACCATCTTCGAGCATCCTCATATATTTGAGTAATGCTGCGTAATCGTGTTTTTTGCGCATAAAGAAACCCCAAAAGTTTTTTGTCTAAACTTTTGGGGTCACTTCACATCAGGTTGCCCAATTTTATTATTTAGCATCACTACCTATTATTTCTTAGGAAGCAACTCGGTTAAAGAACCTAACGCCCCCACAAGATTACTCGCCTCGAATGGCAGGAAGACAGTCTTAGACTGCTCGCCTGAGCCTATCTCCTTCAATGTATCTACATACTTCACAAGCAGCATATATGTTGCAGGATCTGTCTTAGACTCTGCGATAGCCTCGGCAACCTTACGGATAGCCTCAGCCTCAGCTGTAGCCTGCAAAATCTTAGCATCAGCCTCACCCTGAGCCTTCAAAATCTGAGTCTGCTTCTCAGCCTCAGCCTGGTTTATCTGTGACTCCTTCTCACCCTCAGACTGCAAAATCATCGCCTCCTTCTGACCTCGAGCCTCAAGCACCTTGGCACGACGCTCACGCTCAGCCTGCATCTGCTGCTCCATGGCACGGCGAACAGACTCTGGAGGAGTAATATCCTGAAGCTCAACACGATTTACCTTAACACCCCACTTATTTGTAGCCTCATCCAATACTACGCGAAGCTTCGAGTTAATTGTATCACGCGATGTAAGCGTCTCATCCAACTCCAACTCACCGATTACATTACGCAAGGTTGTCTGTGTGAGCTTCTCAATAGCATTTGGAAGGTTATCAATCTCATATACAGACTTCACAGGATCTACAATCTGGAAATAGAGCAAAGCGTTGATTGTTGTAGTAACATTATCCTTTGTAATAACACTCTGCTTATCAAAATCGTACACCTGCTCACGAAGGTCGATACGCGAAGTGCTACGCATAACCACACTCTTTGAGCCATCACCATATTTTATCTCATCACGCTGGATAACCTCACGTGCATGGTCAATAATAGGGAACAAAAAGTTGATACCCGACTGTAGAGTACGGTCGTAGCGACCAAGACGCTCAACAACACGAGTCTCAGACTGTGGAACAATCTTAAAACCTTTAAGAACATATATCACTGCAATAGCTGCAATGACAAGAAAAATAGTTAATGTAGAGTCCATAGTTTATAGTTTTTTTACAGTTAGTACAACGCTATCAATCGCCACAACAACGACCTTAGTTCCTTTTGGTAACTCCTCATTATCAGCAGATAAAGCACGCCAATCAACACCCTCAATCATTACTCGTCCATGCTCATCATCGCTAACAACATCACTACAAACAACACCATGCTTTCCAATCATAGCCGAGACATTTGTAGCCACCTTCTCGCCACCACGATAGAAGTAACGCTTAAGCAATGGACGCACACAGATAAGAGCTATGAGCGACACAATGGCAAATGTCAGGAACTGCATCTGAGGCGAGGCTTCACACGCAGCAGCAATAGCGCCACCACCTGCACCGATAGCCAAACATATCACAGCAAGACCCGCAGTGAAAAGTTCAATGATAAATAGCAGCAACGCCGCCAATACCCAAATAATCCAAATCTCCATATTCGTAATTAGTTTATAGTATCCAATTTTAAGGACACTCAAAGTTAGCAAAACTAAATGTATATTCCAAACAAATCATAATTTATTATGATATGCATAAAAATAATTGTTTTTCAACACCCAAAACTCGAAATATTTTTGTATATTTGTTCGATATATTGAAAAACCTAAACACACATACTATGATACGACACATCGTTATGTGGAAGTTCCGCCGCGATTTGGAGGAGACACCACAGCAGATAGCAGCAGAGATGAAGAGCCGCCTTGAGGCTTTGAATGGCAAGATTGAGGGTATATTGCGTGCCGAGGTAGGCATCAACCTCAAGGAGACAGCATCATCATTCGACGCAGTTCTCACAGCAGATTTCCCAACATGGGAGGCTATGGAGGCATACAAGGTAAATCCACTACATGTAGTTATCAGCGACTACTGCAAGAGTCGTCGTTTGGAGCGTGTAGATGTAGACTATGAACTATAATACAAACAGAAAAATCATAAACTTAAAACTATTATAACTATGCAGAAAAGAATTGTAGAGTGCGTACCTAACTTCTCTGAGGGTCGCAACATGGAGACTATCAAGCAGATTACAGATGTTATCGAGGCTTCGAAGGGTGTTAAGCTTTTGGATGTTGATCCAGGCGAGGCAACAAACCGTACTGTTGTAACCTTCGTAGGTGAGCCTGAGGCTGTATGTGATGCTGCTGTTAAGGCTATCAAGCGCGCAACAGAGCTTATCGATATGCGTCAGCACAAGGGTGCTCACCCTCGCATGGGTGCGTGCGATGTATGCCCACTTATCCCTGTTTCTGGCATCACTTTGGAGGAGTGCGCTGAGTTGGCTCGCGCTCTTGCAAAGCGTATCTCTGAGGAGACAAATGTACCTACATACTGCTACGAGGCTGCAGCCTTTACACCAGAGCGTCGCAACTTGGCTGTTTGCCGTGCTGGTGAGTACGAGGCACTTCCTGAGAAGATGATGGATGAGAAGCGTAAGCCAGACTTCGGTGCTCGCCCATACGATGAGGGTGTTGCAAAGACAGGTGCTACAGCTGTAGGTGCTCGTGACTTCCTTGTTGCTGTTAACTACAACCTCAACACTACATCTACTCGTCGTGCTAACGCTATTGCGTTTGATGTTCGCGAGAAGGGCCGTCCTATGCGTGAGGGCAACCCTATCACAGGTAAGATCATGAAGGATGAGAACGGTAACACTATCATGAAGCCAGGTACATTGAAGGCATGCAAGGCTATCGGCTGGTTCATCGAGGAGTATGGTATCGCTCAGGTATCTATGAACATGACAAACCTATCTATTACACCTTTGCATGTAGCTTTCGATGAGGTATGCCGCGCTGCTGATGCTCGTGGTGTTCGCGTTACAGGTGCTGAGATCGTAGGTCTTGTTCCTAAGAGCGCATTGGTAGATGCTGGTCGTCACTTCTTGCGTAAGCAGAACCGTTCAACAGGTCTTCCAGAGCGTGAGCTTGTACGCATCGCTATCGAGTCTATGGGTCTTGGCAATTTGAAGCCATTCAATCCAGATGAGAAGGTTGTTGAGTATATCCTTGAGGCTGATCAGCAGAAGGGCGTTAAGAAGCTCGTTGATATGACATGTACAGGCTTTGCAGAGGAGACTGCAAGCGAGTCTCCAGCACCTGGTGGTGGCTCAATCTCAGCATATATGGGTGCTTTGGCAGCTGCATTGGGTACTATGGTTGCTAACCTTTCATCACACAAGGCTGGTTGGGACGATCGCTGGGAGTTCTTCTCAGATTGGGCTGACAACGGCATGGCTGTAATGAACGAGTTGCTCTACTTGGTAGACGAGGATACTGCTGCATTTAACAAGATTATGGATGTATTCGGTATGCCTAAGGGTACTGACGAGGAGAAGGCTGCACGCGCTGAGGCTATGGAGGTTGCTACATTGTACGCTACACAGGTACCTCTTCGCACCATGAAGGCTGCATACAAGGCATTTGATGTTATCCGCGCTATGGCTGAGGAGGGTAACCCTAACTCTGTATCTGACGCTGGTGTAGGTGCTTTGGCTGCACGCTCTGCTGTTATGGGTGCTTGCCTAAATGTTAAGATTAACGCTGCAGGCTTGAAGGATCGCGCTATGGCTGAGGCTCTTGTTAAGGAGGCTGAGGAGATTCAGGCAGCTGCACAGAAGGCTGAGGCTGAGATTCTCGCAGTTGTAGAGTCTAAAATTAACTAACATCTAACAAGCTACAACAATGACAGATTTTCAGAAAGATATATTAGCTGGTATTCCTGATCCACTACCAGCACCACGCCCTTATGACCCAGCGGCAAACCATGCCCCTAAGCGTAAGGACATCCTAACAGATGAGGAGAAGAAGCTCGCCTTGGCAAATGCCTTGCGTTACTTCCCTGAGAAGCACCACGCAGAGCTCGCACCAGAGTTCTTGGAGGAGCTTAAGACATACGGCCGTATCTACATGTACCGTCTACGCCCTCAGTATGAGATGTATGCTCGCTCAATCGACGAGTATCCAGCACGCTCACGCCAGGCTGCAGCTATCATGCTTATGATTCAGAACAACCTTGATAAGGCTGTAGCTCAGCACCCACATGAGCTTATTACATACGGTGGTAACGGCGCTGTATTCCAGAACTGGGCTCAGTATCGCTTAGCAATGAAGTACCTCGCTGAGATGACCGACGAGCAGACACTTGTTATGTACTCTGGTCATCCACTTGGTCTATTCCCATCACACAAGGATGCACCTCGCGTTATCGTAACTAACGGTATGGTCATCCCTAACCACTCATCTCAGGATGATTGGGAGCGCTTCAACGCTATGGGCGTATCGCAGTATGGTCAGATGACAGCAGGTTCATATATGTATATCGGTCCTCAGGGTATCGTACATGGTACTACTATCACCGTTATGAACGCTGCACGCAAGCGCATGAAGGATGGTCAGAAGGATTTGCGCGGTATGTTGTTCGTAACAGCAGGTCTTGGTGGTATGTCAGGTGCACAGCCTAAGGCTGGTAACATCTCTGGTGTTGTAAGCATCACTGCCGAGGTAAATATCGCAGCTGCTGAGAAGCGTCATAAGCAGGGCTGGGTGGATGAGTTGTACTCATCACTCGACGAGCTTATCCCACGCGTTAAGGAGGCAGTAGCAAATAAGGAGGTTATCTCATTTGCCTATGTAGGTAATGTTGTAGACCTTTGGGAGCGTTTGTCTGAGGAGGATATCAATGTAGACCTTGGCTCAGACCAGACATCACTACACAATCCATGGGCAGGTGGTTACTACCCTGTTGGCTACTCATACGAGGAGTCTAACCGCATGATGGCCGAGGAGCCAGAGCGTTTCCACGAGTGCGTACGCGAGTCTTTGCGTCGCCATGTAGCAGCTGTTAACAAGCTCGCTGCACGCGGCATGTACTTCTTCGACTATGGTAATGCCTTCCTCTTGGAGTCATCACGCGCAGGCGCAGATATCATGGCTGAGAATGGCAAGTTCCGCTACCCTTCTTATGTTCAGGATATTATGGGCCCTATGTTCTTCGACTACGGCTTCGGCCCATTCCGTTGGGTATGTACATCAGGCAAGGAGGAGGATCTTGAGATTACCGACCGTCTTGCTGCAGAGGTATTGGAGGAGATGCTTAAGGAGTCACCTGCAGAGATTCAGGGACAGATGGAGGATAACCTCCACTGGATTCGTGAGGCTAAGCAGAACAAGCTTGTTGTAGGCTCACAGGCGCGCATCCTCTATGCAGATTCTGAGGGTCGCACACGCATTGCCTTGGCATTCAACGAGGCTATCAAGCGCGGTGAGCTCTCTGCACCTGTAGTTCTTGGTCGTGACCACCACGATGTATCAGGTACAGACTCTCCATATCGTGAGACCTCGAATATCTATGACGGCTCATCATTCTGCGCTGATATGGCTGTTCACAATGTTATCGGCGACTCATTCCGCGGTGCTACATGGGTATCTATCCACAATGGTGGCGGCGTAGGCTGGGGCGAGGTTATGAACGGTGGCTTCGGTATGGTTATCGACGGCTCGGAGGACTCTGCACGCCACATTGAGGAGATGTTGTTGTGGGATGTAAACAACGGTATCGCTCGTCGTAGCTGGGCTCGTAACGAGGGCGCTATGTTCGCAATCAAGCGTCAGATGGAGCGTACCCCACTTCTCAAGGTTACAATGCCTAACCTCGCAGATATGGAGTTCATCAACAAGGTTTACAACGAAAATAAGTAAAACAGAGTATACTATGATTCACTATATTAGTGCTGAGCGTTTGACTATCGCTCGCGTAGAGGAGATCTTGACTAAGGGCTACAAACTTGCCCTAAGCGAGGATGCCAAGGCACGAATCAACAAGTGCCGTGAGTACCTCAACCAGAAGACTAAGACTGTAGGTCGCCCAATCTATGGTGTTACCACAGGCTTCGGCTCTTTGTGCAACATCTCTGTTGAGGAGGAGGGTCTATCACAGCTTCAGAAGAACCTTATGATGTCACACGCATGTGGCACAGGTGCACGCGTACCATCAGAGATTGCACGCCTTATGCTCTTGCTTAAGGTTCAGTCTCTATCTTATGGTCACTCAGGCGTGCAGCTAATCACCGTAGAGCGTCTTATCGAGATGTTCAACAACAACATCATTCCAGTTGTTTATGAGCAGGGCTCTTTGGGTGCTTCAGGTGACCTTTCACCTTTGGCACACATGTGCTTGCCACTCCTTGGCTTGGGCCATGTAGAGATTGATGGCGAAGTTGTTGAGGGTTGTGCTATGATGGAGAAGATGGGCTGGGAGCCTATCACACTATGCTCTAAGGAGGGTCTTGCACTCCTTAACGGTACTCAGTTTATGTCTGCATACGGCGTATATTCACTTATCAACGCACAGCGCCTAAGCCGCTGGGCTGATTATGTTGGAGCTATGTCGTTGGATGCTTTTGATGGCCGTATGGAGCCATTTGAGCACAATGTACACGCTATCCGTCCACACAATGGTCAGATTGAGACTGCTCGTAACTTCCGCGAGATCTTGGCTGGCTCTGAGATTGGCAAGCAGCCTAAGCAGCATGTTCAGGATCCATACTCATTCCGTTGTATCCCACAGGTGCATGGTGCATCGAAGGATACTATCGCTTATGTAGCATCGGTATTGGAGACTGAGATTAACTCAGCTACAGATAACCCAACTATCTTCCCAGATACAGACGAGGTAATCTCTGCGGGTAACTTCCACGGCCAGCCTATCGCTGTTGCTATGGATTTCCTCGCTATTGCTGTTGCTGAGCTTGGTAACATCTCTGAGCGTCGTACATATAAGCTTATCTCAGGTGCGCGTCAGTTGCCAAACTTCCTTGTTGCTAACCCTGGTCTTAACTCTGGCTTTATGATTCCTCAGTACACAGCGGCATCTATCGTTAGCCAGTCTAAGGGTCTTTGCTGGCCAGCATCATGCGACTCTATCCCATCATCACAGGGTCAGGAGGATCATGTAAGTATGGGTTCTAACGCTGCTACAAAGCTTTGGAAGGTTGTTCAGAACACCGAGCGCGTACTCGCTATCGAGCTTATGAACTCGGCACAGGCCTTGGAGTTCCGTCACGCGATGACCAAACTTCGCTCTTCAGAGGCGGTAGAGGCTATGTTCGAGGCTTACCGTAAGGTTGTGCCATTCGTGGATAACGACACCGTTATGTATCCACATATTGCAACATCTGTAAAGTTCCTAAACGACTATGAGCCTACTCGTTAAAAATATAGGTACGCTTGTAGGTATCGACGAGAGTGGCCGCCAGAGAGTGGAGGGTAAGGCCATGGCCGATATCGCCACCTTGGAGAATGCATGGCTACTCACCGATGGCGAGCGTATTAAGGATTATGGTACTATGGATAGTCTCCCAAGCATCGAGGACTGCGAGGTCCTCGATGCCAAGGGCGGCTGGCTATTCCCATCGTTCTGCGACTCTCACACACACATCGTATATGCTGGTAGCCGCGAGCAGGAGTTCCTCGATAAGATCAATGGTCTTTCATACGAGGAGATTGCAAAGCGCGGTGGCGGCATTTTGAACTCAGCAGACCGTCTACACGACACATCTGAGGAGGAGCTATATCGCCAGGCTATGGAGCGTATAGACGAGATTATCCGTATGGGTACAGGACTCGTGGAGATTAAGTCGGGCTATGGCCTAACATTGGAGGACGAGCTCAAAATCTTACGCGTCATTAAGCGCATCCGCGAGACAGCACCTATCGCTGTGCGTGCCACCTTCCTCGGCGCTCATGCCGTAGGTCGCGCATATAAAGGTCGTCAGGCTGAGTATGTAGAGCATGTATGCAACGATATGATTCCTGCTGTTGCTAAGGAGGGTTTGGCAGAGTTTGTGGATGTATTCTGCGATAAGGGCTTCTTCACCGTAGAGGAGACCGCAAAGATTATGGAGGTAGGGGCAAAATATGGCCTTCGTGCTAAGATACATGCTAACGAATTAGCTATCTCGGGTGGCGTGGAGGTAGGTGTTGAGCATAAGGCGCTCTCTGTTGACCACCTTGAGAGTATGGGCGATGAGCAGATTGAGGCGTTGCGTGGCACACAGACCATGCCTACGATGCTCCCAGGATGTGCCTTCTTCCTCGGCATCACATACCCACCTGCACGCAAGATGATTGATGCAGGCTTGGCTGTGGCACTCGCTTCAGACTTCAACCCTGGCACAGCACCTTCGGGCAATATGCGTTTTGTGGTGTCGTTGGCATCTATAAAGATGAAGATGACCCCAGCCGAGGCGCTAAATGCTGCTACGATGAACTCTGCTGCAGCCATGGGCGAAAGCAAGGACTTCGGTTCTATCACACGCGGCAAGGTAGCGAACTTCTTTATCACTAAGCCACTACCTTCATTGGCATACCTTCCATACGCACACCAGACACCTGTTATTAGAGATATCGTACTAAAAGGTAAGATTTATGAATAAGATTTCTAAACTACTTATTGCAATTATGGCTATATCAGCTATCGGTTGTGTAACTGAGAATAGAGGTGCTTCTTCAAAAGCTGAAGTCGTTCAGGAGGTTATCCTTTCTCGTCGCTCTATTCGTGATTATAAGGAGGAGCCAGTATCTCGTGAGGAGATGGGTAAGATTTTGGAGTGCGGCATCTATGCTCCAAGTGCAATGAACATGCAGCCATGGGCTGTGCGTGTTGTTGACAACAAGGAGTTCCTTGATGATGTCACAGCTATCGCTGTTAAGCAGAATCCTAAGATTGCCGAGCAGCCAAACTTCCGCAACTTCTTCCGTAATGCCCCAACTGTGGCATTCATCGCTTGCCCAGAGGTAAGCTACAGCGGAGAGTATGACTCTGGCTTATTGTCAGAGAATATGATGCTCGCTGCATGGAGCATGGGTATCGGCTCATGCTGTTTGGGTAGCGTTGTTCCTGTTATGTATACCGAGGAGGCTAAGCCTTACTTGGAGCGTTTGGAGCTCCCAGAGGGCTATAAACTCTTGGTAGGTATCGCCTTTGGTTATCCTGCTGATGAGAACACACCAGCAGCACCAGAGCGTGACGCTAACAAGGCTTACTACATCGAGTAAACATCCAAGACTTCTTAAACAACGAGGCAGTCAACTTTTGCGTTGACTGCCTCGTTGTTTTAAGCGGTTTTATACTACAGTACTCTAATTAGATTTATACCATCTCGAATAGGCACAATAACATTATCTACCCTATCATCCTGCGCCACCATACGATTAAACTCTACGATTGCTTCCGTGTGCTTATCATTATGAGCAATAGGCTCAGCAACCTTGCCATACCAGAGAATATTGTCAGCCATGAGTATTGAGCCGCTACGAACATAGCCACCATCAAGAAGCATATTATAATATGCTGGATACTCACGCTTATCACCATCAATAAAGACCATATCGTAAACCTCACCGAGCGTAGGAACAACATCAAGTGCAGAGCCTATATGCTGACGAATACGGTGGCCATACTCCGACCTGCTAAAAAAGCTATGAGCTATATCCTCCAACTCATCATCCACCTCGATAGTATCAAGAATAGCATCATCCTCAAGACCTCGGGCAATAGATAGACCTGAATAACCTGTAAAGGTTCCTATCTCAAGCACACGCTTAGGGCGCATCATACGCACGAGCATCTCGAGAAGTTTACCCTGAAGGTGACCAGATATCATACGAGGGTTAATTACACGAAGGTAGGTCTCTCGCTCAAGTTCGTGCAAAAGAGCCTCCTCAGGCTTGGTATTATCCAAGATATATTGTTCCAACTTATCCATAACTACTTATATATCAATCGTGACAGGTTACTAAATTTATCATTTGCAACATCCATAATCTGCTCTGCGCTGATTGCCATTACCTTGGCGTATGCCTCCTCCAAGGTATCTATATCCTTATATAATAGGTAACTCTTACCCGCGCCCAACATATAACCCTCATTCGACTCCATAGATATTGCCATCTGCGCTACAAACTGACGCTTAGCAATAGCTAACCTACGAGGCGATATTGGCTCACGCATCATACGATGTGCCGCCTCCTCTATAAGCTCCACACACTGATCACCATTATCATGGTCGGAAGAGAAGTAGATACCGACAATACCACAATCCGAATATGGCGTATAGGTAGCCTCAACATTATAAGACAGGCCTCGTTTCTCGCGCAACTCAATATTAAGGAGTGAATTTGCCGAAGGTCCTCCAAGTATGTTTACAAGCAGAGCAAGCGGCAAGCGACGCTCATCAGCAATGCTATAACCTCGTGTACCTATAAGGCCGTGACGCTGGTGCGTATGACGCGATAGTGCTACATCAAAGGGCTCATATGCCAAAGGCTCTACACGGCTAAAGTTTCGCACGGTAGGGGCAAACTTCCCGAGATACTCCTCAGCAACTGCCTTTGCTGTAGCAACCGAGAAGTTACCAATAGAGGAGAAGACCATTTGATCTGTGGTGTAGCAACGGGCAACATATCGCTTAATTGCCTCGCTGTCGAAGCGAGCAATAGAGGCCTTAGAGCCAAGGATGTTGTGTCCTAACTCAGAGCCCTTAAACATCAAATCCTCAAAGTCATCATATATACGCTCCGAAGGAGAGTCCTTATATGAGTTTATCTCATCTGCAATAACCTCACGCTCCTTCTTTAGCTCTTTATCAGGATAGGTCGAACAGAAGATAACATCAGCAATAAGCTCAACAGCGCGCCTGAAATCACGGCGCAACACCGTAGCATGAAGCGTAGTATCCTCCTTTGTGGTGTAGGCATTAAGCTCACCACCGAGGTTTTCCAAGCGGCAATTGACCTGATGTGCACGACGACGCTCCGTACCCTTGAAAAGGGCATGCTCCGTAAAGTGAGCAATACCATACTCGCCACGCTGCTCATCACGACAACCCGCATTCACCACCAGGGCACAATGTGCCACACCGCTACGAACTTGACGGTGAATACCCCTTATGCCATTAGATAGTGTATATATCTCAAACTCTTTCATTGTGTCTTCTAAGAAATTCTCCGGTGTAACTCTCCTTACACTCCATAACCTGTTCAGGTGTACCAGCCACGACAACCATACCACCCTCCTTGCCAGCCTCAGGTCCAAGGTCAATGACCCAATCTGCACACTTAATAACATCCATGTTATGCTCTACCACGACAACCGTATGGCCACGCTCTATCAGAGCATCAAAGGCCTTCAACAGACGGCCAATATCGTGGAAATGGAGGCCTGTAGTAGGCTCATCAAAGATAAACATAAGTTTCTCGGTGTTACGCTCCTTAGTAAGGAACGAGGCGAGCTTCACACGCTGCGACTCACCGCCCGACAAGGTCGATGATGACTGACCGAGCTTAACATACCCTAAGCCCACCATTTGCAGTGGCTTGATACGCTCAACAATGCGCTTACATGTCGTGTTGGAGCAATCCTGCGAGAAGAACTCTATGGCCTCATCCACCGACATATTCAACACATCAAATATATTTTTGCCGTTATACTTTACCTCCAATATCTCAGATTTGAAGCGCATACCACCACACGCCTCGCACTGCAGCTCAACATCCGCCATAAACTGCATACTCACCTTGATAACGCCCTCGCCCTCACACTCCTCACAACGACCTCCAGGCATATTGAATGAGAATGCTGTAGGCATGATGGCCGTATGCTTAGCGTATGGCTGATCAGCAAAGAGTTTGCGTATCTCGTCATAGGCCTTGATGTATGTTACAGGATTTGAGCGTGTAGACTTACCTATAGGCGACTGCGATACCATCTCAACGCCCTGCAAAAGTCGTGAGTCAACATCTATGCTATCGTGGTCACCTGGAGTGAGTGTAGTCTCGGAGAGCTTACGCTTAAGTGCAGGATAGAGAATATCATCAGCAAGTGATGACTTTCCAGAGCCTGATACTCCAGTGATACATGTAAGCACACCAAGAGGTATCTCTACATCTATATTTTTGAGATTATTATGTCTTGCGCCATGTATACGCACAGAGCCCGCTGAGGCACGCCTACGCTCAGGAATAGCAATCTGCCGCTTGCCCGTAAGGTACTCCGCAGTAAGCGACTTCTCTGCCTTATCTATATCCTTAGCATCGCCACTATAGACAACCTCTCCGCCACCAATACCTGCCTCAGGACCCATATCTACAATCCAGTCAGCAGCACGCATAACCTCCTCCTCATGCTCCACGACGATAACCGTATTATCCAAGTCACGCAACTGCTTCAACACACCAATAAGGCGATTTGTATCACGCGGATGCAGACCAATACTTGGCTCATCGAGAATATACATCGAACCCACGAGGTTACTACCAAGCGATGTAGATAGGTTTATACGCTGAGACTCTCCACCCGACAAGGTTACAGACATACGGTCAAGCGTTAGGTAGTGAAGACCCACATCCATAAGGTAGCCAAGGCGGTTGCGTATCTCCAACAATACACGCTCCGCAGTCTTTGCATCGTGCTCATCAAGGTTAAGGTTATCAAAAAACTCCGATAACTCACCCACCGTCATAGCCACAATCTCAGCTATATTCTTACCACCAACCCTAACATTCAACGCCTCCTTTTTAAGACGCGCACCGTGGCACTCAGGGCATAGTGTTTTACCCATATATCGAGCCTTCAAGACTCTATATTGCACCTTATGGCGCTGTGTATCTACATAGTTAAAGAAGTCATCAATGCCATAGAAGAACTCATTACCATGCCACAACATCGCCTTCTGCTCATCGGTAAGGGCATAATATGGAGTGTGGACAGGAAAGTTACACTTTGATGCATTAAGCACCAACTCGCTCTTCCAACGACCCATAGAGGCGCCATTCCAGCACGCTACAGCACCATTATATATGCTCTTTGACTTATCTGGAATAACCAAATCCTCATCTATACCCGTAACCTTACCATAACCCTCACACACGGGGCATGCGCCCATAGGATTATTAAACGAGAAGAGGTGCTCGGTTGGGCGCTCATAGGTAACACCCTCCTCCTCATAGCGTGAGGTAAAGACCTCAACCCTACCAGTAATGATATTCACCTGACCAGCACCATAGCCCATAGCACGCGCCACAGAATCTGCAATACGAGATACTGTATCCTGCTCATGATTAAGCACAAGACGGTCAACAATAATCTCAACATCATCAGTCGAGATATCAGGTGTAATACGAGGCATAAACTCCTCAACGAGCATCACCTCACCCTGATAGCGTATACGGTTAACACCATCCTCCATAAGGGTTAAGATGCGCTCAACGATACCCTCCGACTGCTTAAGCAACAATGGCGCGGCGATAACCACACGCTCACCATCCGCCATATCGAGAATATGTGCAACCACATCATCCACCTCATAGCAACGAATCTCCTGACCAGTCTTAGGCGAGTAGGTACGACCTATACGCGCAAAGAGAAGCTTCAAATAGTCGTATATCTCCGTCGTTGTGCCAACCGTAGAGCGTGGGTTACGCGAGATAACCTTCTGCTCAATAGCGATAGCTGGTGCGATGCCCTCAATAAGGTCAACATCGGGTTTCTCAACACGACCCAAGAATTGTCGTGCATAGGCCGAAAGGCTCTCAACATAGCGACGCTGGCCCTCGGCAAATATTGTATCAAAGGCAAGAGTAGACTTTCCCGAGCCCGACAGACCCGTGACCACAACAAGCTTAGAGTGCGGAATCTCCACATCCACACTCTTAAGGTTATGCACCCTTGCTCCCTTAATTTTGATTTTGTTGTCCAATGACATACTCACTATGCCTCACTTTTCACCTCAACCGTAGCACCCTCAACCTTATCCAGACGACCTATAAGTTGTTCTGAGTCGCCCTCACGAATTGAGAGGGTCATGGTGCAGAGATTATCGAAAACTTGATCTACAACCCTTGGTTGCATATCCTTAACTATACGCATCACATCGTTCATGACAACATACGAGAACGATACCTCTACGACAACATCCACCGTGCGTTCAACAATCTCGCACTCGGACAACACCAATGCCGTAGACTCCTTATATGCTGCAATAAGACCCGGCACACCTAGCTTTGTACCACCAAAGTAGCGCACCACAACAACCAAGCAGTTGGTTATCTCCTGCGAAAGCAACTGACCGAGAATCGGCTTACCCGCAGTAGAGGATGGCTCGCCATCATCGTTAGCTCTGAAGTGTTCGCCCTTAGCACCAAGGCGCCATGCATAGCAGTGGTGCGTAGCATCGAACCAACGCTTACGCAACGCATCAAGATACTCCTTAATCTCCGCCTCCGTCTCCACAGGGTAGGCATAGACCAAGAACTTACTACTCAGTTGGCGATAGGTTGTCTCCGCAGGGCGAGCAATTGTTTTATAACTATCTTGCGCCATACGGTATTACTCTATCGATGTGAACATACGCTCCCAACGGATGCCATCACCCGCAGGGTCTACTGAGAACCATATATACGATGCCTTGCCCACGATATGATCCTCTGGCACAAAGCCCCAGAAGCGTGAATCGAGAGAGCCGTGGCGATTATCACCCATCATAAAGTAGTAGTCCATAAGGAATGTGTACTCCGTGCTCTCCACGCCATCGATATATATCTTACCGTCACGCTGCTCTACAAGGCGCTGCTCATAGACAGCAATACAACGGCCATACATAGCCATATTATCAGGTGTTAGCTCAATGGTAGCACCAGCCTTTGGCACCCAGAAAGGGCCCATATCATCAATCGTCCACTTCTGATTTTTTGCAGTATGGGGTATAAGTGCTGTACCATATACCGCGCCACCAATCTTCTTAAGCTTATATCGCTCCTCGTTGGCATACTCCGAAAGAGCATCATCCGTAACAGGAAGCTCCACATAGCTACCCGACACTCTATCTATACCCATCTTGAGAGGCTTACCCGTAAGTTCGTTATAGTAGATATACTGTCGCTTTGGGATAAACTCCTCCTTGAGACCATTGGCATATACCGCACCATCAACAATAGCGAGCGTATCACCAGGCATACCCACACATCGCTTGATGTAGTTCTCCTTCTTATCCATTGGACGCACTACAACCGTAAAGTTATCCATGATAGCCTCACGACGCTCCGCCTCTGTGCGACCCAAGCTCTTATCTCTAAGCAGCTCATAATAGCTCATTGCAGGCATCTCCATAACTACGGTATCTCCCTCTGGGAAGTTAAACACCACAACATCACCACGCTCCACCTGACCACGACCCGCAAGACGGCGATAGCTACGCTCCCAAGCAGTTGTAAAGGATTGCTTCTCTGGATTTAGTGGCATTGTATTGTGTACAAACGGAAATGACAATGGCGTCATAGGCACACGAGGACCATACTTAACCTTATTTACAAGGATATAGTCTCCCGCCATAAGTGTACTCTCCATAGAGCCTGTTGGGATAACATACATCTGGAACCAGTAGAACTGAATAAGCGATGCCACAACCGTAGCAAAGAGTATTGAGTGTACCCAGCTATAGAGCCATATATATGTTTTTGACTGGCTACGCATCTCCTCCCACACAGCATAGGCCATAACTACGGCAAAGGTCAACAAAAATGGAGTGTTCCACTTAAACAGCAACATGTGGACAATAACACCCACAACTACAGCAAAGACCAAAGCACACCACACAGCCCATACAACACGCCACCATGAGTACTTCTTATACATAGATTCATGCCAATGACGAATATTGTGACCGATATAGTAGTCATAGATTAGTGGCAAGGTTACAAACAAAGACCACCACGCACCATACCACACTGCAAAGCCCGAGATTATGGCAGCAACAACAATCGCCATGGTCCATGGGCTCTCGGCAATGCCCTTTATACGCTTAAATAACTCTCTCATCACCACCCTACAAAAGATTATCCATTGTATGTACACCCTGCTTATCGGCAAGGTACTCACCAGCCAACACTGCACCCATAGCCAAAGCACGGCGATTGGTTATAGAGTGCTTAAGCTCTATAAAATCGTCTGGCGAGGTATAGGTAATGGTATGAATACCAGGCACCATACCCTCACGGAAAGACTCTATCTCAAGCTCTTCAGGCGCTGTAGGCGTGCTATTCACCCAGCTACTCTTACGGTCTAGCTTCTCGATGATACCCTCAGCCAAGGTAATAGCCGTGCCACTTGGAGCATCCTTCTTCCAGATATGGTGAGTCTCCTCAATACGAACATCATACTGCTTATAAGGGTTCATCAACTCCGCCATGCGACGGTTAAGGCGAAACATCATATTTACACCAATTGAGAAGTTTGAAGCATAGAAGAGCGCACCACCCTTCTGCTCAGCCAGACTCTCCATCTCACCAAGACGCTGAAGCCAGCCCGTAGTACCACACACAACTCTACCACCAGCCTCCAAGACTTTGCGTAGATTATTTGGCGCAGTATCAGGCGTAGTGAACTCAAAAGCCACATTTACGCGCTTGATATTCTCCGATGTCAACTCCTCAACATTTGCTTCATCAATTATAAGCTCTACACTATGGCCACGCTCTATAAGTATACGCTCAATCTCGCGTCCCATCTTACCATGACCTATTATTGCACATTTCATACAAATTCTATTTATAAAAATAACGCGGTAAAGATACAAAAATTTTCGCAACAGATACCCTTTATCATATCATAATTTAGTATCTTTGGCCTCTCAAATGATTAACATGAAACGATTACTTAGATTTAGCACAACAGCACTCATACTATTATTTGTTGCAACGACGCCCGTAACAGCAAAGAGCACTCTACCAAAGGAGAGTGCAAATGCCATAGCTGCAACACTTCAAAACATCACCCTTAAGGAGGTGGCTGGCAGTTATGTAAAGGTCAAGAACACAAAGGTTAAGGGCAGCGACAAGCGTGGCACCATAGAGATATACGCCTCAGTGGAGCTTGCCTACTACCCTATGCGCAAAGAGAGCGTAGAGCACATATATAGCGAGGTTCGTAAGACATTACCTGAGAAGTATCGTGGCCATACCATAAAAATCTATGCCGATGGCACACCTATAGAGCAGCTTATACCGCAATACCACACAAAGAGCGAGGAGCTAAAGCGCTTTACCAACAAATCCACAAGACCGTTAATTACGCGTCAGAGTTCCATATCACAACCTACCAAGGGCTTAAACGATAGACACATAGCCCTATGGCAGAGTCATGGCAGGTACTTCAAACAGAGCGCCGACGAGTGGAGCTGGCAGCGTTCAATGCTTTGGGAGACCGTCGAGGATTTATATACACAGAGCTATGTTCTACCCTACCTTGTGCCAATGCTTGAGCGCAGTGGTGCAGCAGTACTCCTTCCAAGAGAGCGTAGCACACGCACCGAGGAACTTATCATCGACAACAACGAGGGTATAGATGATACTATCTACACCGAAGTGAATGGTACAGAGCTATGGCAAGATTGCGGCATCGGTTTTGCACATCTATATGAGAGCTACCCCACAGGCCACAACCCCTTCAAGGATGGCACATCACGCATGGTAAAGAGCACTTCCAACATCTCAGCAACATCCTCTGTTTCATGGGGTGGCACAATTTCAAAGAGTGGCATATATACCCTCTATGTTTCATATACCACAACCGACAAATCTGTTCCGGATGCACACTATACGGTCCATGCTTCGGGAGGTGATAGAGAGATTCTTATTAACCAGCAGATGGGTGGTGCGATGTGGGTATGTTTGGGTGATTTCTACTTCGACGAGGGCACCCATCCAAAACTCGTAACGCTCAGCAACTACTCTCAGCATAAGGGTGTTATCACCGCTGATGCTGTAAAGATTGGCGGCGGCATGGGTAACATACGCCGCAGCGTACACGACACTCTCAGAGCCGAAGATGGAATATACGAAGAGCGCACAAGTGACTACCCTCGCTTTACCGAAGGAGCACGATATTGGCTTCAGTGGTCGGGCTTCTCAACGGATATTTATGCACCAAAAGAGCATCTTGATGACTACAAGGAGGACTACATGTCTCGCGCACATTGGGTAAATGCCTTAATGGGCGGTTCGGAGAGGTTGGAAGATAAGGAGGGTAAGAGCATCCCCGTAGATCTCGCCTTTGCCTTTCACTCGGATGCTGGCGTGCGTCTTAATGATGATGTAATCGGCACTCTCGGCATCTACTCCACTAAGGAGAATAAGGGCAAATTCGACAATAAAAACCTCTCACGCCTCCGTTCGCGCGACCTCACAGACCTTGTTATGAGCCAGATTGTGGCTGATATACGACACAAGTATGAGCCTAACTGGACACGCCGTGGAATGTGGGATAGAGCCTACTACGAGGCACGCATACCATCATGCCCTACGATGCTCTTAGAGCTGCTCTCACACCAGAACTTTGCAGATATGCGCTATGGCCTTGACCCTTCGTTCCGCTTCGATGTAAGCCGTGCAATATATAAGGGTATACTACGCTATATATCAAGTCAATACGACTACAATTATATCGTTCAGCCGCTCCCCGTAAATAGCTTTGCTGTGGAGCTTTCAGGCGATATTGCACACCTTAGTTGGTCACCAACACACGACGAACTGGAGCCTACTGCCACACCCGACTACTACATACTATATACGCGCGTAGATGGCGGAGGCTTCGACTGCGGCAAACGCATAGAGTCGACATCGGCATTAGTAAAGCAGGAGGCCGACAAGATATATAGCTACCGTATCACCGCAGTCAATGAGGGTGGCGAGAGCTTCGACTCGGAGACTCTGTCAGCATGTGTAAGAAGCGAGGCTAAGGGTCATGTAATGATTATAAACGGCTTCGACCGCGTAGCAGCACCTATGAGTGTTCAGGGAGACTCTATTGCGGGCTTCTACAACCGATATGATAGTGGTGCCGCCTACTTGCAGGACATATCATTCATTGGCGAGCAGACCATTTTCGACAGAGCGCTATCACGCTCCGAGAATGATAACTATGCCCTCGGCACATGCTACAACGACTATGAGACAATGGTTATTGCGGGTAATAGCTTCGACTACCCTGCACTCCATGGCGAGGATATTATGCATGCAGGCTACTCCTTCTCATCTACCTCAGCTAAGGCAGTGGAGCGTGGAGATATTAACCTAAAGCGATATGATGCCGTAGACCTCATTCTCGGCAAGCAGCGCACAACAGCAATAGGTCGCGGCGCTATGGGCTATCGCTATAAGAGTGTGAGTGAGCCACTACAGCGCGCCATAAGGGATTACACTACATCAGGTGGCGGTATTATGGTAAGCGGCAGTTACCTACTCAGCGACTTATGGCACGCACCAAATGCAACAATCGAGGACCAGGCCTTTGCTAAGGAGGTGCTAAAGGTTCAGTTCAGCGGTGCACCCGCCTCGCGCAATGGCAAGATAAACACCAAGCCAACAAAGTTTTCACGCAGACGCATTCAGCTATCATTCAATACGGAGCCATGCGAGGAGATATACTCCGTAGAGTCGCCTGAGGTTGTTGGCGCAAGTGACAAGGCGTGCGTCACAGCGCTTCAGTATGCCAATACTCAGGAGGCTGCAGCTGTAGCCTATAAGGGTGATTATAACACCTTTGTCATGGGCTTCCCCTATGAGACTATTAAGGATGAGGCAGAGCGTCAAAGACTTATGTCGGATATACTAACCTGGATAATGCAATAATATGACAACCCAAACACTTAAGAGTATACTTATGCCTGTGGCTATGGTCATAGGAGCACTACTATGTCGTCCCTTGGCCACTGTGGAGAGTTGGACCGGCGGAGCACTCACGCCATCACTTATCGCGGCAATGTTGTTTATTACCTTTTGCAAGGTGGACATCCGCGCTATGCGCCTGAGCACCATACATATATGGATGCTTGCCGTGCAGTTCTTAGGCTCTATTGCAGTCTACCATATCATGGAGCCACTCTTTGGTGACATCCTCGCCGAGGGCGCCATGATATGCGTCCTTGCGCCTATTGCCATGGCCGCCGTGGTTATCGGAGGTATGCTCGGTGCCAATGTCACAACCATGGTGACCTATAGCCTTATATGCAACTTCGCCACAGCCCTTATCGCACCTATGATACTACATAGCTACGGCAATGGCACATGCACCTTTGCCGAGATTATCGGGCGTGTTGCACCGACACTATTAGCTCCGTTTGTTGTAGCACAAATACTTCGATGGATCAAGCCTAAGGCCGCAGAGTGGGTATCGGCGCACTCTTCACTATCGTTCTACCTATGGCTTATATCTTTGATATTGGTACTTGGTCGCACCACCGCATTTATTATTGACACAGAAGCAGATATAATTATCGAAATTGGCCTTGCCATTATTGCTCTTGTGCTTTGCATCACACAATTTAGCATAGGCCGCGTGCTTGGTCGCATGCTTGGCGACACCGTAGCTGGCGGACAGGCCGTAGGCCAGAAGAACACAATCCTTGCTGTGTGGATGTCGCTCAACTTCCTTAACCCTATTGCCTCTATCGCCCCTACGGCATATATCATCTGGCAGAATTTCGTGAATAGCTATCAAATCTACCGACATGAGAAACAGCAGAGATAAGGGTAAAATTAGATTGACAATCAAGACCTGAGTACAAGAAACAATAAGAAGCTGTCTAACAAGGCTCCTTCTTCGTTGCACTTGCTCTCAAAATGCTCATTTACGCCTAGTAAACTCCGCTTTTTTGAGCTTCGTGCGCCTAAAATTAGCTCTTGTTATACAACTTCACAAGAAAAAAGTGACTGCCCATTAACTTGTTGGACAGTCACATTCTTGTAAAAAGTTGTACACTAAGGTTACTTAACCCATTCTGCCATCTTCTCGCGAGCATAGAAATAGTAAACTGCAAGACCTATCCAACTTGTTAGGAAGATAAGAACTGCTGCGATAATCTTCTTTGGCATATTACCAGCAAGTGAGAAAATCTCAATAATTGCCTTGACACATAGTACAAGACCAATGATATAGATAATAAAGCTTAACATAAATAGTAATGTAAATTGGTTATTTCAAAAGCAAATATACAAAAAATAAATAAGCTTTCAACTATTAAAGTACATTTTATTTCCGCAAAGCATCTATTGCTGAGGTCACCAGTGATATTATTGTCTGTTTTCATTTTAGGTCACCTATCTCTACAACAGATATAATGTTGTAAAGATTGTCAATCTGATCTGTTGTGGGCTCGGGACTGAGAGCATCGAGGGCATTAGCGATGTTGGCTTTTGTTTCATCGTTTTCATCAGTTGTAATCGCTGTAAAGTAGTTTCGTAAATAAGTACGGCGGTCTATATTGCGTTTGATGCTGTAGGCGCCATCTGTGAGCTCTTCAAGGCTATATGCAACATAGATATTATCAAATCCGTCAAAGTTGTGTTCTCCCTCACCTTTGGTAAAAGAGGTTGATACCGGATTATTTCTCCGACCCCAGCCAGTGAGGGTCTCCTCATAAATAAAGCCAATGCGATTATCAGCCTGCAAATCCATAGAGCTGTATGCTGACAATTTTGTTGTTACTTCAAAGAAGCCATCCCAACCGACAGCCAAAGCACTCACACTATTGATATCTGAGGCACCAGCAAGCTCCTTGTAGAAGATACCGACATTACTACGGCCACTGCCTGTAGGAAGTGACTGCAATGCAAGATACATCTCGCTATTATCACTATTGCGCACAACGGGTACAATAAGCATCTCGCCATTAGTTGAGTTATTACCTGCAGTGTGACCCGCACCCTCAAAGGTACTCATTACATGGCCCTCCCATAAGCCCTCGGCTGTAAGAGTATTGGTGTATGTATAGATATTGTAGATTCGTCCACCTGTAACACGGCTTGACAATATGACGCGACCATCGGGGAGCTCTTCACATTTAGGTTCATCACCACCGGGTGCAGGAAGTGCCGATGCTCCACCAAGTGCATGCCATGTTCGACCAAAATCGTCAGAGTAGATAACACGGTTACCATTAGGGCGAGCACACATAGCTGCATAAAGACGGTAATATTCTCCCTTTTTCACAATACGGCTCTGGAAAACCTTACCGCCTCCGACAAAAGCAGACTGAATGGGATTACCATCATCGAAAAGACTATAGATATCCTCTGTCACATTTATAGGTTTTTCCCATGTCTCTCCATTATCCTTACTCAATATTGTAGCTATCATGTTCGGATTATGGCGCGTAGTATTTCCATTGGCATAAACAGTACAACCTGCCACAGCAATAATAAGCACCTCATCGCTTGTGCGATCCGCAACAACAGCAGGATCACCGAAAGCTGTATCAAAATAGTTAACCGTAGCCGAAGTTATGCCTGTACCGACGGCAACTTCTATCATATCACTCCATCTCTTGCCATGGTCATCACTCAAACGACAAACTACATCTACTTGACCATAGCCGGGGTCTGTACCACACACAAGGCGCGCAGCAGTTGTTATAAGGCGTCCGTTACTTGCAGTCGTAATACCAGGGATACGATATGGAGGAATAACACCGTCGCCCTTACTTGTATTGTAAAGATCCAGCTTAATAGGCGTTTCAAAATCACTAATATTGTCTACCTTGATAGTATTTTCATCGACCTTAACATCTTCTCCATTGAACACTTCTCCTACTACATCTAACGATGATGGCGATACGGTAATAGCTTGAGGCGCTGAAATCTCAACATCCTTACCGTTAAGGAAATCTTCAAGATTATTGACCAAAGCAGCACACTCCTCACCAGCAACATAACCTACAAAACTATCCAACAAGGTGTTTAGCTTATAGAGTTTATCTGCATCGTCACTATACTCCTCACGAAGGATTTGAATCTTCTCATATTGGTGGATGCCCTCTATAAGGCGTTCAAAACGCACACTTGAACGGTTGCCTGGATAATAGCAGTATGTGTCGCCTGAACCAAACAAGCGATAACGACTATCGGTAAGAGGATCTTCGTCCCAGTTCATCCATGACCAGTGCAAATATCCATCGAGATTCATCTTTGCTGCATAGATAGGCAAATAGGCAGCCTCGGCAGGATATGAATTAGTATAGATGTTTGGCTCACTATTAGCACAACTTGTATAGAATGTTGTTACTCTGTTCTTTGACTTACGGTCGGCAAGCTGAGCTGCAGTAATATGATGCTCCTGACCTAGCTGCACACACATATCGTGGAGAAAATCGCATAGTGAACCGTGATAGTTACCAGCCAAAGCCATCTTGAAATCAAGAGCATTTGCTATTTCGTATGCCTTGAGCATGGCATCCTCGCCACGCTCATCTACAGCGATGACTGTTTTTTCAAACCAGCCCTTCTTCTGCAAATGTGCCTTGAAGGCCGTAAGGAAATTGCTCCATAGTTCACGATATTCGACAGATTCATATGTGGTTACAAGAGTCTTGTAGCTGTTTGATGCTTCATCGAAATAACGGAAGCTCATATCCCATGGCAACATACTGAAGCAGTTGATCTGCTTGTTGATGCCATACTCTCCACAAAGTTCAACATATTTGTCAAAGATCGCATAGTCATACTCCCAAGTACCATCACTCCTTCTTGTTGTCTGCACCATAGGATCAAATAGGTCGTGTGTCTGCTCGCCCCATGGCTCATAGAAAAGAATAGCACTTACCACACGCTGACCTGCACGACCAAGAGCCTGTAAATATGGACGCAAAGCCACCAAGTGCTCTTTGCTCCAACGCTCCACGCCATAATAACGGCTTATAGCATAAGGTTGTTGCCAAAAATCGAGATGGAATTTTTGGTCTGCAACTATAGGTAAAGAGTGTGAATTAACAACAATGTTCAAATTCAGACTCTTTACAACCTGATTGTCAGCATTTACTACTTCAAGTTCTGTCGTATATTCACCAGCCTCAATGTTGCGAGGAATCTCCAAAGTACACCACACAGGACGAGTCTCCATAGCAGGAACAGCATGAGGCCTATCCTGATCAATTACATCGGCAACAAGCCATGTAGGATATCGCAGTGAATTGTTTCCACATGATGTAAAGTCGTCTGTGATAACATAGTTTACAAAACGCGCACTACCCGCATTGTTGATTCCTGTAGCAACACCTCCCTTTTTCCACTCTGTCATACGCACAGAGAATATACCTTGGTCTGTCTTACTGTAGAGTACAGCCTGTATGTTAGCTCGCTCACCCTTCCATGCATAAAGAGTTGCGACATCCTGTTGGGGATGTTCAGGAACCTCATGAAGCTTGTAGTGTACATCGCGAGATCCCCATGTAGCGATAAGGCCATCGGGCAAAGTGCCCCATGAGGCAGCGTCAGGTGCTGTACCAACTCGAGGTTCAACATAATCATTTATCGGATAATCATATAGTTCATCACCACTTTCTATACCTGAGACCTTCAAGGTGGCATCAACGGTAGAAGCAATGTTGTTTAGTATCTGTTGCTCACCACACACATTACTTACATCCACCATGATGGGGTAATGGCTATCGTGATTTTCTGTTTCATCAGCTCCGTACTTGATATAATAGTCACTCGGCTCTTGAGCATAAGCGACTAAACCAATCGTCATTACAAAAAAGCAAAATAGACTCCTTATGATTGTCTGTCGTTTCATTTTGTGATAAACCATATTTAATATTATTTTAATACAAACAACATATTTAGTGTGTATCTATAGACACATATAGATATACCCTGCAAAGGTACATCTATTATTTAAAGGATGTTCTATAAATTAGTAAATTAAGTTTAACAATCTTAGCACATGATTACTTTAGTAATACTTGTTGGGAAGTGATGTAAATTGTGCTTGCTCAGAAATAGCATAACGCCCAACATGGAGTGCAAATGTATTTGCGCTGCTCAATCAAAAAAAAATCGGTGATCCAAAAAGACCACCGATACTATCTACTGTCGGGATGACAGGATTTGAACCTGCGACCACACGCCCCCCAGACGCGTACTCTAACCGGGCTGAGCTACATCCCGTTTTTGCGAGCACAAAGATAATAACAATTTTTCTTTTTATGCTATTTTATCCTAAAAAAAGCATACCTTTGCCCTATGCTTTCAACATTACGATTAACGACATATTTAGCTACACTTTTCTTAGCTATAGGTTGCAGCGGCAGGGTATCAAGCAGCATTGAAAACTTTGACACCAATATATATAGTCCGACCTATGCATCTGGCTACATCATAGCGGGTGACGAGGAGGGCAACACCCTTATACGCGTTACAAGGCCATGGCAAGGTGAGGCGACTATTGAGCAGAGGCTTGCGATATTTAGCAGCAAGGAGCAAGCCAAAGGTTATGAGGGTCAGCATATTATTGGTCATGCCTCACGCATAGTATGCATGTCATCAAGCCACATAGCGATGCTTGATGCGATAGGTTGCACGAGTTCAATTGTTGGTGTTTCAGGCAAGCAGTATATCTTCAACTCAACCATAAACGCCAACCCAGCAGTGTTAGATATAGGCTACGACAGCAATATAGATTACGAGGCACTGCTTTCGTTGCGTCCCGACCTTGTATTGATGTATGGCATAACAGCCGAAAACAGTGCTGTGACTGCGAAATTCCGAGAGCTCAACATTCCATATTTATATCTCGGTGACTACACCGAGCAGTCACCTCTTGGCAAGGCTGAGTGGGTTGTGGCCATTGGCGAGATTGTAGGTTGTAGAGAGCGTAGCGTGGAGATATTCAATGGTATCGAGGAGCGTTACAACGCCATAAAGGCAAGCGTAGCAAGCGAATCAAAACCTAAGGTAATGTTTAACCTCCCCTATCAGGATGTATGGTACATGCCCTCGGATGATAGTTACATGGTGCAGCTATTGGAAGATGCAGGTGGCGAGTATATCTACAAGGGTAAGAATCCTACAGGAGGTTCAAAGGCTATAAGTTTAGAGGAGGCATTACTACTTGTAAACAGTGCTGATATATGGCTAAATCCATCTCAGGTAACTACCATAGATGAGCTATGTGCTTCGGCGCCACACTTCGCAGGGTGTGCCGTGGTTAAGCGTGGCGAGGTATACAACAACAACCGCATACGCACAGCACATGGAGGCAGCGATTTTTGGGAATCGGCAACAGTGCGTCCTGATGTTGTGCTGAACGATATGGCTACAATCATGCGTGGCAAGGAGGAGACACTTCACTACCACCACAAACTAAAGTAGGATGAATAGAAATAATATCATACAACCAACCCTCTTTGCGCTGCTCGGCATTGCAATCATAGGCCTTGCTATTGCCGATATGCTAATAGGCACTACGGCAATACCCGCAAAGGAGGTATTGGCAGCACTCCTTGGCAAAGCAACAGATGCTAGCCATGCGACAATAATTCTCAAGATGCGTCTTCCGAAGGTCATCGTGGCAACGGTGGCGGGCATGGCACTATCGGCAAGTGGACTACAGATGCAGACCCTATTCCGCAACCCATTGGCAGGTCCCTATGTGTTAGGTATTAACTCAGGTGCAAGCCTCGGCGTAGCACTCTTCACTCTCGCTACCCCACTGCTTGGCATCGCTACAACATCGTGGCTTAGAATGTTTGGCGTCACAGGCATGGCATGGATAGGCTCTGCTGCAATACTCCTGCTCGTTATGTCGCTATCGCGCAAAATACGCAATATAAATGTTATACTAATCATCGGCATGATGCTCTCCTCGGCAATATCTGCCATAGTGGGCATACTTCAATATTTAGGTACTGATGAGTCGTTAAAGGCCTTTGTGGTGTGGACCATGGGCTCAGTGGCAACGGTAACCGCAGAGCAACTTAACCTACTTGTCCCAGCGGTTATGGCGGGTATAATGCTCTCTATAATCGCAATTAAGCCACTTAACATACTTCTTCTTGGCGAGGCTTATGCACAGACTATGGGACTAAACCTCAGACGCTCACGCATCATCATCTTCCTATCAACAACGCTCCTTGCTGGCTCAGTAACAGCATTCTGTGGTCCTATCGGTTTTATAGGTCTTGCTATGCCGCATCTTGCCCGCATGACCTTTCGCACAGCAGACCACCGTACACTCATGCCCGCAGCAATACTCTGGGGTGCTGTATCAATGCTACTATGCACCCTACTTTGCGATGTTGTGGCGCGTAGCGGCATAATGCTACCGGTGAATACCATAACTTCACTACTTGGAATACCTATCATTATATATGTCGTAATCCGTAACAGTCATCGCCAATGATAAGACTTAGCAACATAAAACTCTCATTCGGTAGCCGCACACTTATCGCGGATGCTTCGGCACACTTCCGTGCAGGCGAAATGGTGGCACTGCTCGGTAGAAATGGTACGGGCAAGTCTACGCTTCTCCGAGCCATCGCAGGACTTGGCTCAGCACAGTGTGGCGACATATATATAGCTGGCGACAACGCCACAAATCTTAGCGCAGCACAACGCGCTGAGCGTATTGCCTTTGTTAATACCGAGCGTATAGATGTGGATGCACTTAGCGTTAGGGAACTTGTATCTATAGGACGCTCGCCATATACCAATTGGATGGGACGCCTAACAACAGAAGATAGGGAGATTGTAGAACATGCCATGGAGAAGGTCGGTATTGCAGCGCTTGCAGAGCGTAGGGTTGAAACCCTGTCAGATGGCGAGTGCCAGCGTGCAATGATTGCTCGCGCCTTGGCACAGCAGACTCATATTATCATTCTAGACGAGCCAACTTCATTTCTCGATCTACCAAATAGATATGAGTTGTGTCGCCTACTTGGAGAGCTCGCACACCAGGAGAATAAGTGCATACTATTCTCCACCCACGAACTCGATATAGCCCTATCACTTGCTGATAGCATAGCGCTCGTAGATACTCCGAGATTGGTGCATCTACCTACCTCCGAGATGATAACTTCGGGTAATATTGAGCGTCTATTTAATAGCGATGCTGTATCATTTGACGCAGCGACAGGAGCTATACGACTCAGGCAGTAGATTAAAGCGATTATTTTACCCTAATCGAGACACATTTTTTCATAAAACCTATTGTCAAATAGATTTTTTTGCTTACCTTTGCACCGCTAAATTGCTTGGTAAAACTGAGCATTAGTGGTAAGGTCCGTTCGTCTATCGGTTAGGACACAAGATTTTCATTCTTGAAAGACGAGTTCGACTCTCGTACGGACTACACTTGGCGCGTTACACCTTATGGTGTGGTGCGTGCGGTTTAAGACTATTTCGAGGAGCGGGTCAATGACCTATCCGAAAGCGGCTACGGCCGTAGATGATGCCCTCCGACAAGGCTGCACGAGGTGTAAAGAGTCGGAAAAAAAGAAACATAAAAAGTAAAAATAAAAATTATTTAAAGCTATGGCAAACCACAAGTCATCTAAGAAGAGAATTCGTCAGACCGCAACTAAGCGTGCGCACAACCGTCTTTACCACAAGACTGCTCGTAACGCTGTTAAGGCATTGCGTAACACTACAGAGCGTAGCGCTGCAGAGGCATTGCTTCCAAAGGTAAGCTCAATGTTGGATAAGCTTGCAAAGACAAACATTATCCACAAGAACAAGGCAGCTAACCTTAAGAGCTCACTCTCTTTGCATGTAAACGCATTGTAATTGAGGCTGACCAAGAAATAAAAGGTGTCGAACTTTAAGTTCCGACACCTTTTATTTTATATATATACTTTGGTATAGTATATGTATAAGTTGCTATTGTATGAAAAAGTTAATTATATCAATAGTAATTTGTATGACGGCACTAAGTTGTAAGGCCCAGAGTACAATCAACACGACAACGATCACTTCGTTGGATGTAGAGCGTTATATGGGACACTGGTATGAGTTGGCGAGATATGACCATAGCTTCGAGCGAAATATGGAGTATTGTCAGGCTCAATATACTTTATTACCAAACGGAAAGATACGCGTTGAGAATAGCGGCGTAAATAGCAAAAACGGCAAACATAAAAACGCTATTGGCAAGGCTAAGATGGGCGATGCACCAGGACAACTCAAAGTGTCATTCTTCATCTTCTTCTACTCGGATTATAATATCCTTGCTCTTGACAATAACTATGAGTGGGCACTTATAGGTAGCAAATCACCTAAGTACCTATGGATACTTTCGCGCACACCTAAACTTACTCAGCCTGTAATGGATGGTATACTATCAATCGCTAAGCAACGAGGGTACGACACTTCAAAGCTTATATTTGTGAAACAATAGGACACATAACATCTCATTTGGACACCTGAATGATTGATTAAATACTTCTATAGTATCCAAATAGTATAATAAATAGTCCAAAATAACATTTTATCATATTAGATATTGTATATATTTAAGATTATCTTTATATTTGTCTTGCAAATATAACAACATGAATAATATAAAAGTAACAATATCTATTGCAATAGATAATCTC
>JAFYRL010000026.1 GCA_017546975.1 Alistipes sp. | reverse complement strand
TGCCGTCTTTTGGTAGATGATTGTGAAGTAATCCTCGCGCTTGGTGTCGAGGTTCTTGGCGTGCTGGCTCTGCAGTACCTCACCCTCACATAGTGTCGCCATGGCTGTGCCGATGTATGAGATAAGGTCGTACTGTGCCGAGGCCATACCTATGGCCATGGTGCGTGCAAGGATATAGTCGCCAAGGATGATAGCCATATCGCTCTGCCACTTAGCATTCACCGAGGCACGGCCACGGCGCTCCTCGGCAGAGTCCAAGACATCGTCATGTATGAGCGATGCTGTGTGTATCATCTCCACAAGCATTGCGGCAAGATATGTGCGCTTGGTGCAGCGGCGCTCCTTGCCCTCGTTGCCCGTAGCAGGCTCCTTGGCTATGTGTAGCATAGCTGAGAGGAGAGTGAGGATAGGTCTCACGCCCTTGCCACGCGATGATAGCGCGTAGCTTAACATCTCCTGCATAAGCTCTCCCTCGGCAGAGAAGTTGTCGGCTACGAACTCATCGAAGGCCTCAAGGTCGGTAAGTATAGGCTTGCGAATATCGTCAATTGTTATCATAACTCTGTATTACTCCTAACTTTTAGTTATTCTAATCGAGCAAAGATAATAAAAAAAAGTGAAAAGTGAAAAGTGAGAACTGAAAAGTATGGTGTCTGCGACGCTTTATTTATAAATCTTATGCGAAGCATACCATACTTTTCAGTTCTCAGTTTTCACTTTTCAGTTAAAAAGTCCAGACTTTTTACTTGCTCTTTATCCACTGCCATAGCTCTAACCATGTGGGGCGTTTACCATGCATGAGAATACCTACGCGGAATATCTTTGCTGCGAGCCATGTGGTAAGTGCGAATGTTAGGTATAGTGCTGCAAGAGAGGTGATTATCTCCCATGTGGCGATGCCAAAAGGTATGCGTGCCATCATCACTATAGGCGAGGTGAATGGTATTATCGAGCACCACACCGCAAGAGGTGAGTTAGGGTCGTTGAATACCGACATCATGACTATCATAGATACGATGATGGGCATCATGATGATGGTGTTGTATTGCTGGCCATCCTGCACCGAGTCTACCGCAGAACCCGCTGCTGCATATAGCGAGGCGTAGAGTAGGAAGCCTCCGAGGATGAAGAACAACATATATGTAAATATGGTTGCGAGGTAGCCAGCGTCGCCGAGTGTGCCCATGACTGTCGAGAGCATAGCATCATTTGTAGCGGCTAAGTCTGTAGGCATGAGTGTTGGGAGTAGGAACTTCGAGGTTGATAGCACTAGGATTGCCCAGATGGCTATCTGTGTCACTGCTACCGCTGCGATACCGAGTATCTTGCCCATCATAAGTTGGAATGGGGTAGAGCTGGTGACCATAACATCAATAACGCGACTTGCCTTCTCCTCGACAACCGAGGTGAGTACCATCTGACCATAGATGATGATAATCATATATAGCAGCATGCCGAGGATGATGCCGAGGATGTAGTTTACGCCCGAAGATACGGACTCCATGCTCTGCTCCTCGCCCGTGCCATTGTTTACGAAGGTGCTTAGCTCGATGTGTGTCTCTATGGATGCGAGTATCTGGTCGAGGTTCTCGATATTGTATGCGAGGAGCTTCTCCTGCTCGATGATAGAGGATATCTGTCCAGCGATATTCTCCTCGAGCATTATTGATGAAGAGCTGTTGGTGATAAGCTGTACGGAGTCGCGTGCATCTACAACGCTGCCGATATACAATACGCCAAAGGCATCGCTATCAGCGTCATACTGAGCACACGCCTCGCTCTTTGATAGCTCCGATACATCAATAAACTCAACCTCGGGTGATGAGTAGAGCCTATCGACAACCAATCCTGAGCGATCTACAACCATAATCCTCTTCTGTTCGCTCTTGCCACCATAGAGCATCATTAGCGATGGGGCAACCATAAGGCCAATCATAAAGAGTGGCATAAGGAGCGTAACCACGATAAATGACTTTTTGCGTACGCGCTCCAAGTACTCTCGACTTATAATAAGAAGTGTCTTTTTCATGATGCAAAACTTTTATAATGTGCCATTTACGGCGCGAATAAATATGTCGTTCATCGAAGGTATAACCTCACGCAAGGCTCTGAGGCCGCAGTTGTCATTTAAGGCTGCGATTGTTGGCTTAATATCCTCGTCCTTAGGGATATATATCTTCGTTTCGCGGTAACCACCTACAATGCCGTGGCTCTCGCCTATGGTCATGGCTCTGTTTCCGAGGGCTGAGTTAAACACCTCGTCTGTGGCGCGGTGTACAACCTCGAAATTATTGCCTCCCGCTGTGCGGCGTATCTCCGCTACAGAGCCTGAGAGGATGTTGCGCGACTTGTTGATAAGTGAAATATGGTCACACACCTCCTCGACAGATGCCATGTTGTGTGTGGAGAATATCACCGTAGCACCACGGTCGCGGAGTCCTAAAATCTCCTCCTTGAGTAGGTTGGCATTTATAGGGTCGAAGCCCGAAAATGGTTCGTCAAAGATAAGTAGCTTAGGCTCATGGACTACCGTGGCGATGAATTGTACCTTCTGCGCCATGCCCTTCGA
>JAFYRL010000025.1 GCA_017546975.1 Alistipes sp. | reverse complement strand
CAGCGTAAGCGTTCTTACCACCTACTGCACCAACATAAGCCATACCGTTAACCTCAACATGACCCTTAACAGTGATGTTAGTGTACTTTGAAGTATAAGGAGTACCTGCTACAACACCTACATTCAAACGACCTGAAACCTCAGCGTTCTCAACAACAAGGTTCTTAATCTCGCCATTGTGAGTATTGCCAAAGAGACCCTGGTCTGACTTGCCATTGCCGTTAACTACAAGATTCTTGATAGTGTGGTTCTGACCATCAAATGTGCCCTTGAAGATTTTAGAAGAATTGCCGATAGGAGTCCACTCTTTGCCATTGAGGTCGATGTCAGCTATAAGCTTAACGGTCTTGCCAGCGAATGTGTTGCCGCCATTTACCGCATTAGCAAGCCAACGCATACTTGCTTCGTTGGCGATATAATAATCTTTGTCGCTGCCAATAACAAGCTCATTAGAATCAAATACATTGATGGTTGGGCACTCGCCGCTTGCAACATAAATGTCGTAAGAGTCTCCCTTAACAAGGGTATTATCCTTAAGGTTGACAATAAATGCATTCTGCGAATTACGGAATACGATAGGCTGGTATGCTTCAATTTTACAGTTTGTTACATTCATTGGACCATTTACAGCATCTACACGAATACCAATACCCTTCTCCTCAGTAGCCTTAATTGTGCAATTAACAATGTTTGCACCATTGATGGAAGAAAGAAGGTTAATACCAGCATCACCGACAAACTTGATATCTGTGTTCTCAATCAAAAGATTATGACAGCCGGACAACTGTACCAGAGAATGAACATCATTAGCATCACATTTCTTAATGGTGATGTTGTATGCCTGGCGGAAGCGTACACCAACAACATCAACGCCCTTTGCACCAGTAAAAGTACAGCCCTCAATTGTTACATTGTGAGCATAACGCTTGTCATTATCTGTACTGTTGGACGAGATGAAGTCTCTTGTATCGTTTGAAATAAAGTTAACATTCTTGATAGTCACAGTCTCAGCACCATCATTACGGCTGTTGCCGTAAACATAGATAGTACCGTTGAACTGCTTACCGTTACCGTTGATAACAACATTCTTACCCTCCTTCTGGTAAACAGTTACATCACCTGCAAGGTCCTGAGAGAAAGTGAACTCGCCACCGTTCTCGCAAATGTGCTGAAGCAACTTGAGTGAAGAGTCAGCATTCTCGCCATCGTTAACGAAGAAGTTACCAACAACGGCACCATCCGCAACAGAACCACCCTCAACAACAACAGTAGCGTCAGTAGCATCAGTAGCATCAAAGAGTGGCTTGCTATTCTCAGCAAGTACGACCTTACCATCGCCATCAGCAGAAGAATCAGTAAATACGATAGTCTGGCCATCAAGAGCGATAAGAGCATCACCATTCTCGTTCTTGTTGTCAACAGTGATAGTGTAACCGTTAAGGTCGATAGTTGTAGTAGTAGCAGCCTCAACTGCGCGAGTAGCTGCGAGTGTAGAGATAGTCTCGCTTGTGAGGTTAAGGGCTGAGATAACGATGTACTTCTTACCAGCATTTGCAGGCTTTACAGCTGCGTAGAACTCAGCTGCGCTGCTGATAGTCTCCTGGTAGTAAGGAGGATTGTTAGGATTCTGCTCATTCTCGAAACCGTCAGTGATGTCAACACGGATGTCGTTACCATCGGTAAGGATGTTACCAGAGATGGTAGTCAAGTAGTTACGCTGAACAGGAATCTCAGTGTTGAAGCTATTGGTTGACTTGTTATCATTAGCGTAAGTAACCTCCATATCAAACTGGATTGTGCCAGTTGTAGTACCGAAGATGTAGTCAGTGAAGAGAACCATATTCTCGTCATCATTCTCCTCGTACTGATCTGCAGAAAGGGTGTTGTTAAATTCAGCATTAGCGCCAGCATTAAGACCAGTCTCAGTCAAAGCGTTGAAGCCAGTGTAAACACCGTTCTTGTAGGTTACCTTAACAGCTGTTGGACGAGCGTTAACAGCGAGTGCGTCAAGAGCAGCGATGTCAGTAGTGATAACGCGGAGCTTACCGAATGGGCGGATAAGAGTGAGGTTAATAGACTTGCCGCTGTTGTAGCTATCAACATACTTAACTGCGGTGTAAGCATCGCGTGCCTCATCCATTGCAACCCACTTACCAT
>JAFYRL010000024.1 GCA_017546975.1 Alistipes sp. | reverse complement strand
CAATTCGCTCACGTGCTTCACTACGGGGTAGGAAGCCAGTTCTGCGGGTTTATCCGCATCTCCATTGCGGCGTACTACACCAGCCACCTCCATATCTGGGGCTGCCTCCAATGCCTCCAAGGCATATTTTCCAATGTTTCCATATCCTACGATGGCTACTCTGATCTTCTTCATATCTATTATACGTTTTATTCTTCCAATAATTATGTTGCAAAGATACAACAAGCCGATTAAATATATAGTAAAAAAGTAGGGAAACCTTTTTCTTGATATCAAATTATTCTAAAATGCTTGTTAAGGGTAAGCGAACGCGCTCTCTTGTAGCTGATATTTATTGCACCTGTAATAAATAATTATCGCAGGTGTGATAATCTATACTTTGCATTTTGTCTCGCTTGTCTCAGTCCTAAGTGGCGAGGCTTATTTGCCGAAGAGAGGTGTTGAAAAATCTCCTTTGTGAGCGTTGATGAAATAAATGTTAATAAATTTTGACGTTTCGTAAAATTTTCTGTACTTTTACACGCTCTTTGTGGCGAAAATAATAAGAAACAAAATTTTAATTCATTCTAATATTAACTTTAATTTATCTAAAAATGAAAAAGATTTTCCGTACTTTGTGCATGGGTCTTGTAGCAGCTTCGTCATTGACAGGTTTTGCTCAGACAAATGTGACCCACAAGTTGGTCAATGCAGACATGGAGATGGGTGTCATGGGTTGGGATATCGTCTTTGCAGATGATAACTGGCATGTGACTCGTCATGATCAGTCTTCGGAGCCAGAGTATCATGGCATCAATAGCCGAAACATCGAGGTGTGGCGCTATAACAATGGCCCAATGACAGACAACTGTGTATCGCAGACCGTGAAGAATTTGCCCAATGGTACCTATGTATTCGGTGCATACCTTGTGGCATGTAGTGACAATGAAGATTTGATTGCAGAGAAGGACCTCATTGAGGGTGTTTACCTCTTTGCTAACTCTGACTCTACCTCTGTAGGAACTAATCGTCCTGGAAAGAAACGTGAGATTTGGGATCACTCTGCGAAATTTAACGTAGCTACTACTGTTACAGACGGAACTTTGACTGTAGGTATGTTTGCAAGATCTACCAATGCTAACTATACCTTGATGGATAATGCTACTCTCTACTACTTCGGAGAGAAGGATGCAACTGCTGCTCTCGATGAGATGGCAAAGATTGACATCGCTCGCACCATCGCTATCGCTGACACCTGCTTGGCTCATAAGATGAATGCTGACTCATTGGCATACCTCAAGGAGCAGGTCGAGATGGCTAAGAAACTTACTACTGCTGCTGAGTTCTACAATGCAGACGAACTTCTCTACTGGGGTATCCGTCAGGCAGTGAAGTCTATCAAGGACTATGACAAGTTGTACGCTGCTTTGGCTTATGCTAATGAAATCGCTTCTGAGGAGTGGACCGACTTTGAGACCACAGTGGCTGCTCTCGCAGAGTTGAATGCACTCATCGTAGCTAATGAGACTGTGTATGAGGGTGGTACTGCTGAGCGTCCTGAGGTTGAGGCTGCTGTAGCGGCTCTCAATGAGGCTGCTGCTTTGGTACAGCTCGATAGCTGCTACGTGTTGATTGACGTATATAACGGTATTCTCGATGAACTCGAGGTAGGTGATGAGGTAGGTCAGTATTCAGAGACTGCCAAGGAACACTTCGAGGAGTTGCTCTTCCAGGTTGAGGAGTACTTGGCTGAGGTTGACGAAGGTTACCTCTCTGCTGCTGAGGCTAAGAAACTATGTGATGCTATCTATGTGCAGATCAAGCATATCCTTGATAACCCCATTGCATACAATGAGTTCCCCATCGTAATCAACCGTGGTACACAGAATGTTAGTGGTCAGGAATTTGCTCTCCTTGAGGGTATGACAACTGACGAGACTGGTCGTCCTATCTACATGTCACCCACTTATCGTTTCCACGAGCCTTTGACAAAGGTGCGCTTTACTGTGCTTGAGACAGGTAAGAACCAGAAGAATGGTAACTTTGTATTCTTCAGTATCGGTGGTCTTGACATCTATGATGAGAATGGTGAATTGATTCCTTTCACCGAGGCTGACGTATACTGTAACGCTGACCACAATGCTATGGGTGGTAACGACGGTGGTGGTATGCCTGCTCTTCTCGATGGTAACAGAGATACTCACTTCCACTCTACATGGAGCTATTCTGTAAGTGAGAACCATTACATCGAGTTTACATTCCCCGAGGGTGAGTACACTGCGTTCAGCTTCAAACTCACTTGCCGTAAGGACCACGAGTATCAGTGCCCCGCAAAGATTGATATCCGCTACGTATCAGACTTGCTCACTGACCTGAGATCATTGGTAGGTCAGGCTGAGTCTATCCTGCCCGCAAGAGGTACTACAGTAGGTTGCTTCAATATCGACCTCGGCGAGTTTAACGCTGCTTTGGCTCGTGCTAAGGAACTTGCTAATGCAGACTTCGCTTCTGACACTGACGTGAGAGCTGCTCTTAATGAACTTACTTTGGCTATTGCTACCCTGCAGGAGAACTTCGTGTTGCCCGAGGCTGGTAAGTCATATCGCATCATCTCTGGTGAAGACGGCTTCTTGCCTCTCCAGAAGGTGCAGAAGGCATTCACCATCCACGAGGATGAGGAGTATGGCAAATGGCTCTGGTGGGAAGATGCATCTGCTGACCATGCAGAGCAGGCGTTCAGCTTCGAACCTATGCCTGAGATGGGTGAAAACTACTACGCTATCAAGAATACCAAGTATGATCTCTACCTCGGTGACTTCTACAATGAGGATGGCAGTAAGGTTGATAATAAGTTCGTATTGACAGAGGAGCCCACTCCCTTCTTCTTCAAGTACTTGGGTCAGGGTCAGTTCGCTATCCTTCGTTCAGGTAGCTGGCTCCACCTTTATGACCACAACCAGGGTACACCTGACTATAACGCAACTACTCAGGAGGGTCGTGAAGAAGCTATCAAGGGTGTGACTTCATCTGTTATCACATGGGGTGGTGGTCTCAATGATCCCTCTTCTTATATGATTCAGGAGTTGCAGACACTTCCCTTCAATGCTAAGAGCATCTCAGACATCAACTTCAAGTCAGAGGATATCCACATGTACAAGGGTTACAACGTGTTCACCTTGACAGCTGACAAGGAGTGTGCATTCAGCGATCTTACCATCTATGGTCGTCTTGGTCAGAAGGTCAACGCTGGTATCTCAGTAAGCGGCAATGTAGCTACTGTTAAGTTGGATACCGCTGTTGTAGCTTCTATCTCATTTGAGTTTACCAACAATGAGAAGGTTAGCGAGGTGAAGTTTGACGCTAGTCTCGTAGCATTCTCTAATGTATCATACCTCCAGGATGCTTACGATGAGGCTGTAGCTGTTGCCCCCGTTGAGGGTAATAACGTAGGCCAGGTATCAGACCTCTCTGCTTACTATGCAGCTCTCGAGGCTGCTGAGGCTCTCATTGAGATGGGTGGTAGCGAAGCTGAGTTGAAGGAGGCAGAAGATGCTCTCGATGCAGCTGTAGCAGGCTTGGTATACAACTTGCCTAAGGCTGACAAGGAGTACTACATCATCTGCGCTCTCGACTTTAAGAAAAATCATTACACCGATATGGCTATCTGTCACAGAGATACTGAACTCTACTGGACCTATGTTAATGTAAATAAGCCCATCTATCGCTGGAAATTCATTGATTGTGGTCAGCAGATCTCTGGTACATCTGCATACTACGTGCAGAACGTAGAGTCTGGTAAGTACATCTCTCAGTATGTATCTAACGCAGGTCGTCTCTCAGTAGTAGATACTCCTGAGGCTACACAGCCCTACAATTTCTATAACCTCAAGAGTGGTAAGGTATGTGTGAGCGATGCTCGTAGCAATGTAGGAGCTTATAGCTTGCATCCCTTGAGCCATAGCAGCGGTAGCGGTACTCATGGTGGTGTGATCTCT
>JAFYRL010000023.1 GCA_017546975.1 Alistipes sp. | reverse complement strand
TAGTATTTGTCAAATGCTTCGCTGATGCAGTGACTCATCTTCTTTTGTCCAGTAGCAGAAGCCAAGTATTTGGCCTCTTCGGCATTGCTGATATATCCCAACTCTACGAGGATGCTGGGCATAGAGGTAGCATTAAGTACCAGGAAGCCAGCTTGGCGCACACCTCTATCGAGGCGCTGTGCATCTGAGCAGAGGTTTTCCTGTACATATTGAGCGATGTGGATACTCTCCTTGACATGCTCGCTCTGCATGTATTCAAAGATGATATAGCTTTCGGGAGAGTTGGGGTTGAAGTTGGCGTAGGTTCTCTCATGATTATCTTCGAGGAGAATCACACCATTTTCACGTTTGGCAATTTCAAGGCTTCGCTCCGTGCGTGCCTCTTCGATACCTAAGGTATAGGTCTCTGCTCCTTTGGCAGTGCGGCTCTTGGCTGCATTGGTGTGGATAGAGATAAACAGGTCTGCATTGGCTTTATTGGCCATGTGAGCGCGGTCGTTCAGACCTACGAACACATCCTTATCGCGGGTATATAATACCTTTACTTCAGGATGATTTTTCTTGATTTCCTCACCTACTGCGAGTGCAACTTTGAGTGTCACATTCTTCTCATAGATCTTCTTGCAGCCGCTGATAGCACCAGGGTCTTTTCCACCATGTCCGGCATCGATGACCACGATGAAATCTTTGGCTGAGAGCGTAGTCACAGCGACAAGTATATAGAGTAGAGTGAATAGCTTTCGCATAGGGTAGGAGAGTGTAAGTGTCTTAATCTTATAACTTAGTTTCGCTGGGCTCAACTATTAGGAGTTAGAGGAGATAAAGGGAGATATCGCTTCGCTCTTGGGGAGTTAAATGCCAATAGTTTGGTACACCGAGTGCAAATCATTTGGCCTTTATCTCCATTTATCTCCTTTTATCTTCATTTAACTACTAGCTTTAGAACTTGCGAAAGTGATGGATATAATATAAAAAAGGCTGCTCCGAGTGAGGCTCGGGGCAGCCTTTATGTTAAGTATTTCTATTACTTCAAGGGGAGATACCAAGAGTTCTCGTCGATAAGCTTGTTGTAAAGCTCATTGTCGAACAAGAGTTCACCCTTTCTTGAAGCTACGCGCTTAGCGAGTACATCGTAGTAGTTCTCCTCGCCCCAAGCCTGACGACGCTTAGCGAAGCGTACAAGGTCACCGAAGCGGTTACCTTCGAGTGCTGCTTCGAGAGCCAACTCATCGAGGATCACCTCATCGATAAACTTGATAGTATCGTTGAAGGTTACAGTAGAGTCTGTAAGCTCGAAACGCTTAGCGATGGTAGAAGGTCTCAATGCGAAGTGGCTGGTGTCTACACGAACGTCACCACAACCCTTAGCATGAACACCGATGAATGAGCTTCTCAACTGCTTCTCAAATACGTGACCATTGGGGAAGAATACCTTGTAAGCATCCTTCATCAAGTTGAATGACATGTTAGCAAGTGTAGAAGCATTTGCCATAGCGATAGAGTCACCTGCAATGTACATCTCCTTAGCCAATGAGTTGAATGACTCAGCTGCACGCAAGTACAAGATAGAGCGGCGGTAGAGGTTGATCTGCTGAGTGTACATCTCCAAAGTAGCACCGTCGGGTGAAGTGATCATTGCCAACTTGTCGTAGTACTCAAAATCTTCCTCAGAGTTATTGATGAGGGGGTGAGACAAGTAGTATGCATAGCGACGGTCACCTGCAGATGCCTGTACGGTATATCCACCATCCTCGTTACCATCTTTATTCAAGGTAGCAGTGATGTAAGCCTGCTTAGCGCTGAGCTCCTTCAAGTAGGTTGAGGGGTTCAGTGAGTGTGTGTTATCCAAAGATGCGAAGAGGTTACCTACCTCAGATACCACACCTCTTGCAGTGGTTCTCTCCATGGGGATGTATGCCAGGTTCTCATAACCATTTGACTGACCACCGTAGTCGAGGTACTCCTGCCAGTTTACGGCAGCGGTGCTTGAATTGTTACCTCTCTGGATGTATACCAATTGAGAACCATTGAGACCCATCATACCTCTGAAGGTCTCTGTGTTAGCACCATCACCGTAAGAGTACTTGAAGTCGGGGTGATTGTTCAAGTATTCCCAGTA
>JAFYRL010000022.1 GCA_017546975.1 Alistipes sp. | reverse complement strand
CAGTTTTGGGAGATGATATATGAGGCAGCCGATGGTGGCACGACTATATTTGTTACCACACACTATATGGACGAGGCGGAGTACTGCACACGAGTATCGATTATGGTTGATGGCGAGGTGCGTGCGCTTGACACACCTGCACGCCTTAAAGAACAATTTGCCGCAGAGTCGATGGATGAGGTATTCCGCATCTTGGCTCGTGGCGCAAAGCGAGGAGAGTAGGCATTATGAGAAATAATTTTCTGTCATTTGTAAAAAAGGAGTCGTTACACATCCTGCGAGATGTGCGTACGATGATGATTGTACTACTTATTCCCGTAGTGCTGATGATACTCTTTGGCTTTGCCATATCTACCGAGGTGAACAACCTCAATGTGGCAATAGCTGCTCCCAACCACACAGAGGGGGTAAGACAAGTTGTTGAAAGACTCACAAACAACCCCTATTTTACGGTTATCGACTACGATAGCAGTATCGATATAGACGAGTTGTTGCGCAGTGGTAAGGCTGATGCTGTTGTGGTCTTTGATGAGGACTATGAACATCTGATAGCACAGCGGGCTGAGGGTATAGATACTCACCCTGCAATACAATTTATATTCGATGCTTCGAATACAAACATTGCACAAACGGGTGCGGCATATCTGCAAAATGTAGTATCGGCAGACCATTCACAACAGGAGTTGCTAAATCTACATCTGCTTTACAATCCACAGATGAAGTCGGCGTATAACTTCGTGCCTGGCATTATGGGACTTATCTTTATCTTGATATGTGCGATGATGACCTCTGTGTCAATCGTGCGCGAAAAGGAGATGGGAACGATGGAGGTACTACTCGTATCTCCCGTCAGACCTATCAAGATTATCTTTGCCAAGATGATTCCCTACTTCGTCATCTCGTGCATCAACCTTGCAACCATACTACTTATTGCCCGCTATCTGCTCGATGTACCGATGAGTGGCGGTTTGGGTGGAATTATAACAATCTCGCTAATCTACCTAATCCTCGCCCTTGCATTGGGACTGCTCGTATCTACGCTTGCATCCTCACAAGTCGTTGCGTTGCTCATATCTGCGATGGTGATGCTTTTGCCGATGATGATGCTCTCGGGAATGGTATTTCCGATAGAGAACCTACCTACGATATTGCACCCCCTACCATATATCGTACCTGCACGGTGGTATATCGATGCCATACGCAAGATGATGATTATGGGATTGCCTCTCTCGGCTGTACTAAAAGAAGTGCTTATTCTTATATTTATGACTTTTGTACTTATGGGTGTGTCACTCAAAAAGTTCAAAGATAAACTCGAATAGCCTATGCGACAACTGTTTATATTGATACAGAAGGAGTTTACACAAATTTTCCGTAATCCATTCCTACCTAAACTCTTTATCATCTTTCCAGTGATGATAATGCTTGTTATGCCGTGGGTAACGACGATGGATGTGCGTAATGTTGGCGTGGCAATTATCGACGAAGATGGCTCTACGCTCTCTCGCCGCATAACAAGTGATGTGCGTGCAGCCGAGTATTTTACTGTTAATGATCAGGCAACGACACTCAATAGGGCACAGAGTCTATTGGAGGATTGCAAGATTGATATAATCTTGCAGATACCAAAGAATTTTGAGCGAGATATTACAAGCATCGAGCCTGAAAAGTTAGATATATCTGCCAATGCTGTGAATGCCACAAAGGGGTCGCTCGGTAGCCAATATCTTGTGCAAACCATAGCCTCGACACTCTCAAAATATATGGGTGAGCAGGGTACAACTCAACTCTCTGACCTTGTCGTAGTGCAGAATAGGTATAACCCTACGCTGAACTATCGCTATTTGATGATTCCTGCGCTGATGATTATGCTCCTGATTCTTATCTGCGGCTTTATGTCGGCGATAAATATCGTAACCGAGAAGGAGAATGGCACTATCGAACAGATAAATGTTACCCCTATTGGTAAGTTTACCTTCGTGCTCGCCAAACTTATTCCGTTTTGGTTGATTGGTCTCTTTGTTATCACCGTGGCAATGTTTGTGGCATGGTTGGTCTATGGACTTTCCCCTCTCGGCTCATTTGGTAATATCTACTTGGCAACAATTCTCTTTATCCTCGGATTCTCGGGATTTGGTGTTGCGGTGGCTAATATCTCGGATAATATTCAACAGACGATGTTTGTGATGTTCTTCTTCATCATAATCTTTATGTTGCTGAGCGGATTGATTACACCGATTAGTTCAATGCCCGAGTGGGCGCAGAAGTTCACCAT
>JAFYRL010000021.1 GCA_017546975.1 Alistipes sp. | reverse complement strand
CGAGTGACCTACTCGTATGGTATGAACCTCACTTACCAGCCCGACGGTATACGTATGCTCAATGGTGATGACTACACCATGTTTATGAAGGAGGCATACTTTAATCCTCAGTTGAATGATGCTGCTGCTAACCTGAGTGAGCTCAACTATGATCCCTCATTCTCAGAGTATCAGATGTATAACAACAATACCAACTGGGTAGATGCAGTGAAGCAGATCGGTATGAAGCACTCTCACTATCTGTCACTCTCGGGTGGAGGTGAGAAGGCAAACTTCCGCGTGTCGGGAGGTTATGATACTGAGACTGGCTCTATCATCGCACAGAGCCTTGACCGCTTCTCTACTCGTGTAAACCTCGACTATTTCGTATCTGACCGCATTAAGATCATCTCTGACTTCTCGCTGACCTATACCGATAATGCCCGTAACTATCCCTATAAGGAGAATGATACGGATATAGGTATGTTAGGCGCGGCTTATCTGAAGATGCCCAATATGGCTATCTATCGCGAAGATGCTGATGGCAACTCTACCGGTGAGTACTACATGGCTCTGCAGTCAGTGCCTGAGGCCTTGAAAGACCAGCGCGAGCGCATCAATCCCGTAGCTGTAGCCAATCTGGCTAAGAATGACTATCGCTCATACAACCTGAATGCCCTGTTTGAGATGCAGTACAAACTGCTCAGCCCCGACGCTAATGGACATCAGCTCAACTATAATGGACAGGTGAGCATGGCGGTATTTAATGACTATACCGATATGTTTTATCCGCGTGAACTCTCTACACTTGGCTGGGCCGATGAGAGTGTAAATCGCTCAGAGCAGAGCTCGGGCAAGAACGTGTCGTTTAAGACCAAGCATACGCTGATCTATACACCGAAGTTTGACAATGAAGACAACTTCTTCACCACCTTGTTGCGTATGGAGGTAAATAGTGGCGATGGCAGTGGCTATGGTACCATATCTTCAGGATTGCCTTCGGGAAATATTACCTCTTCTACAGCACAGGGACAACTGAAGAATCAGTGGACCAGTCAAAGCCAGTGGCGCAGCGTATACTACACCTACTCAGGACACTATTCGTACAAGTCTAAGTATATGCTCGACTTCTCGGCTCGTCTGGATGGTAGCACCAAGTTTGGTGCCGCCAATCGCTGGGGTCTGTTCCCTGCACTGTCAGGACGTTGGAATATTATCGATGAGGACTTCATGGAGTCTACACGAGGCTGGCTCTCTATGCTCTCTGTCCGTCCAGGATGGGGTCAGGTGGGTGCGCAGCCCTCTGCGGAGTATCTGCACTTCAGCAAATACTCGCCTGTAGATGTATATGGAGATATGGCAGCTACCGCTCCCAACAATATCCGCCTGTCAGACCTTAAGTGGGAGACCAAGACTACTTGGAACTTGGGTACTGACCTCGGATTCTTTGATGACCTCCTCACTATGGATATCAACGTATATTCGCAGCTTACCGAAGACCTGCTCATGAAGGATGTGCGTATACCCTCATCTACAGGTTTCAGCACCTTGGCATGGAAGAATGTAGGTAGCATGCGCAACCAGGGTTGGGAGCTTAATATATATGGTAACAAATGTGTAAAGGTGGGCGACTTCTCTGCAGGATTTAACTTTACATTGGGTAACAATGTGAACGAGATCGTAGAGATGGACGAAACCGTGCTTGCCAGCTTGAACAGTGACTTTAACTATGCCAACGGCTCATACCTCACTCGCGTACAGATGGCCAATGCCTTCGGCTCTATCTATGGATTCCGCTACAAGGGCGTATATCAGTATAGCGACTATATCGCAGGTGAGCAGGAGAATGCTCCCGTAGCCCGCGATGTCAATGGCAATGTCATTACCGATGAGAAGGGTAAGCCACTGCCCATGATGTTTAACTACGGTGAGACAAATTATGAGTTCCAGGGCGGTGACGCTATCTATGAGGATGTCAACCATGATGGTAACATCAACGAGCTGGATATCGTGTACTTAGGTAACTGTAACCCCTTGTTTACTGGTGGCTTTGGCCTTCGTCTCTTCTACAAGCGCTGGTCTATGAATGCACAGTTTAACTACCGCTACGGCAGTAAAGTCTTGAATATTGCCAAGATGAATGCCGAGAATATGTATGACAACAATAATCAGAGCTATGCTGTCAACTGGCGTTGGCGCACTGAGGGTGACATCACTACAATTCCTCGTGCTCTGCATCAGGCTGGATACAACTTCTTGGGTAGCGATCGCTTCGTAGAGGATGGCTCATTCTGCCGTCTCAATTATCTGCAGGTAGGCTACAATCTTGATCCTACCATCGCCAAGCGTCTGGGCGTGAAGAGTGCCATGCTGTCGCTCTCGGCCAATAACCTCTTCAACTGGACACGCTACTCTGGTGTTGACCCCGAGGTGGGCTATGGTGGCTATGGCTTGAGCACAGATAACTCTAAGACACCGCGTGCGAAGTCATTCACTTGCAGATTAAATGTTACATTCTAAGCAGATAGTACTATGAAAAGAATATTAGCAAAGATAAAATATGTGTCAGCGGCATTGTGCTCTGTAGTGCTGATGTCTTCGTGTGAAGACTTCTTGAGCATCGTTCCGCTCAATGAGATCGTGCTCGAGAACTATTGGGAGAACGAGGCTGAGGTGACCTCGGTAGTAGCCTCTTGCTATAGTGGTATCGCTGATGGTAACTTCCTCACACGTGCTATGCTGTGGGGTGAGTTGAGATCTGATAATATGAGCAAGGGCCTTATCAATCCCGAGACTCCTTATGTAGACCATATACAGCTCCCCGAGATGCTGGAGGGTAATATCCTCCCTAACTACTACATCGCAGATTGGTCATGCTTCTATACTGTGATCAATCGTTGTAATACAGTGTTGTACTATGCCCCCGGTGTGATCGATGTAGACCCTGATTTCAGCGAGTCGGAGTGGTTGGCGATAGAGGCAGAGATGCTTACCTTGCGTGCTTTGTGTTACTTCTACTTGGTACGTTCGTTCCGCGATGTGCCCATGGTGTTGGAGCCTACCATCGATGATAGCAAGCCCATGCTGGTGGCTGCTGCCAATCCCGATAGTGTGCTCAGCCAGATTGTGAGTGATCTGAAGAAGGCTGAGCTCAATGCTGTGAAGGAGTATCCTCAGAAAAACAACAATAATGTGTCATACACCAAGGGTCGTATCACTCGTCAGGCGGTATGGGCATTACTTGCTGATGTATACCTTTGGATGGAGCGTTATGATGACTGTATCGCATATTGTGAGAAGGTCATTGCTGCCAAAGTGGAGGAGGCCGAAGAGAATCGTATGAGCTACGATGGTGATTATCCTTTGTTGGCAAACCAAAAGGCTAGTGCATCCAATAATATCCACCAGGCCTATAACTCTATTTTTGGTGCGGGTAACTCCTTTGAGAGCATTTTCGAAATTCAGATAGATTATAACTACGACGATAAGAAGAACCCACTCCGCAGCTACTATGGCGCTTACGACGTGGATATGGGTGCTTTGTCGGCCTCGGCCTTCTTCGCTGAGAATGCAAAGAATGGTAATGAGTACTTTGCTAAGACCGATATCCGCCCCTACGAACTCTTCGATGTGAATGACGTAAATGTATACTCAATCCGCAAATACATCGCAAGCTATATCGATGATGAGGGCGATGCGAGCAAGCGTATGGCAAACTACTCTAACTGGATATTCTACCGCTTGACCGACGTGATGCTGATGGAGGCGGAGGCTTTGGTAGAGCGTAATGACTCTGCTGCCAATGACTTGCGCATGGCATTTAATTTGACCAATGCCGTGTATAGTCGTTCAAACTTGGCTGCTGCGGTGAAGGATTCACTAACCTTCGGCTCATACGGCACACAGAATCAGATGCGTGACTTCGTATTGCTGGAGCGTCAGCGTGAATTGATGTTTGAGGGTAAGCGTTGGTTTGACCTCGTGCGTAAGGCTCGTCGTGAGGGTAGCAATGGCGCAATGCTTGACTTGGCAAAGCGTAAATACAACAAGCCCGATGCAGTGAAGAGTAAGTGGATCAAGCCCGACATGCTCTATCTGCCTATCCATGAGAATGAGTTGAAGGTGAATACACTCTTGGAGCAGAACCCAGAGTATGTAACCGATGAGACTATATCAACTGCAAAATAATATATGCTATGAAGACAAATAAATATATTGTTGTTATCTGTTCTCTAATCGCACTGCTGATGAGCAGCTGTGTGGAGGAGCTGAAGACGGAAAACTATTACACTTTTACTGGTGAGATGGTCACAGACTATTTGGTCAATCGAGAGGACCAATTTAGTGACTTTGTATACGTGTTAGGTCGCTCTGGCGTGAAGGAACTCTTGGCTGCTTATGGTAATTATACCTGTTTTGCTCCTACGAATGAGGCCTTTGATCTTTACCTTGCCGAGCGTGGCAAGAGCAGCGTACAGGAGCTTACTGATGAGGAGTGTGATACGATCTCATATGGCCATGTGATCAAGTCTGAGTTGGATTGCTTCATGACTACTGATATGGACAATGGTATTATAGGTACCACCAATATGAACGATCGCTACATACAGGTACTGATAGACTCTCTCACAGGTGACTACTATATCAATCGCAACTCGAAGATTATCATACGAGATGAGGAGGTAGAGAATGGTGTGGTACATATCATTGACCATGTATTGATGCACTCTATCGCAGCTTTGCCTGATTTGATGATGGAGAACCCCGATATCAGTCTCTTCTGTGAGGCTATGCAGCTCACCCATTTCCAAGACTCTCTACAGTTATATATGGATGAGAGTTACGTAGCTCCTGGCGAACATGGTGAGTATTACGCACGCCACGGATGGGAGACATGGTATCCGCAGAAACGTCGCTTTGGCTATACCGGTTTCATTGAGACCAATGATGTATTTGCTGCTAAAGGCATTAATACGGTAGAGGATTTGGCAGCCTATGCAAAGAGCAAGTACGACGTTACCTTCCCCAAAGATGCAGGAAAGTACGATGACGATTATACCCACCCGAAGAACCCGCTCAATCGCTTTGTCGCATATCACTTCCTTGATCGTAAGATATATGCAAGTGAGGGACAGTTGTTTACCTATATGCACTATCCCGAGGGAGCATACGATGCATATGACTTCTATGAGACAATGTGTAAGGGTACCATCCTCAAGGTACAGTGTGGACGTCGCTCAAGCTGGGACCTTCATATCAATCGTCGTTGGGATGCCCAGTATCAGGTGCGTGGTAGTATCGTAAATAAGTCTACCGCCTACGATGGTAACAATGCTGTTTACTACACCATTGATAACATCTTGGCCTACGATACCGATGTGACCATGAAGGTGCTCAATGATCGTATGCGTTTTGATGCAGCTACATTGATGCCTGAGTTGGCTACCAATGGTATCTTTAGAAATAAAGAAGAGAAGTGTTACCAATTGCCTGATGGCTATGTCAAGAATATGAAGATGTACCAGGAGGCTACCGTGTGGTACTCATATCCCGTATGGGGCTTCTGGTGTTGGCAGGGTGACGAAATCATTGCTCAAGGTCAGTATGACTTTGCTATTAAGTTGCCTCCTGTGCCAGAGGGTACCTATGAGATTCGCTATGGTTATGTGCCTATGACACAGCGTGGAGTTACTCAGGTATATGTCGATGATATCCCTTGCGGTATCCCTATTGACTTGACACTCAATGCCTCTTCTTCAAGCCCTAAGGTGGGTTGGTTCTCTGAGGAGGGACTTACTCCGGACGAAATCGTGAAGAATGATAAGTCAATGCACAATCGTGGCTATATGCGTGCTCCTGATACACAGACGATGGGCGCCAATGAGGATAGCAATGCTCGCACATTGCAGAACTTGCTACGTCGCATTGTTGCTACAGAGTATCTGACGAGTGATAAAGACCATTACATCCGTTTCCGTGCGGTAGATGAGAATGGTAAGGAATTTATGCTTGACTATGTAGAGTTGTGTCCTAAGACTGTGTATGACTCTCCTACTGTCCCCGAAGATAGCCATTAATCTAATAACATACAAAGAATAAAGTTACTTATGAAATCTATAAAACACCTTGTCCATTTCTTGGTAATGCCCATCTGCCTTATGGGATGTACCGATGTGTGGAACAATCACTATGATGTGGACAATCAGAAGCAAAATGCTGATAAGACTCTTTGGGAAGAGATTTCTGCTCGTCCCGAGTTGGCTTCCTTTGCCGCATGCCTGAAGCAGCATGGATACGATGAAGTGCTTGATGGCGACCAGATGTATACTGTCTTTGCTCCTCAGGGAGAGATAGATTTGGGCAATCTCTCTGCAGAGAAGGTCAAAGAGGAGTTTATTAAGAACCACGTTGCTCGTTTTGCTCATTCGGCCAATAGTGCTACTATGGACAAAGAGGTGCTGATGCTCAATGAAAAGTTTATCAACTTTACTAAGGAGGGAGATGGATATACTTTCGGTGAACGCACTTTGAGTGAGAATAATATTTTGGCAAAGAACGGCGTGTTGCATGTTATAGGTGCTCAGGTGCCCTTCTTCTATAACCTGTGGGAGTATATGACAACTGATTCGACATACTCACAGATCAAGAAGTTTCTCTCTTCGTTTGATGAGATTGAGCTGGACGAAGAGGCCAGCGTGAAGGGGCCTATCGTAGATGGTATGCAGACCTATGTGGACTCAGTGGTCATTACCTATAATGAACTGCTTTACAGGTTAGGTCGCTTGAATGATGAGGATAGCACCTATACGATGATATTACCTACCAATGCAGCTTGGGACGATGCTTATCAGCGTGTGTATCCCTATCTGGCATATCCGAAGAATAAGGAGAACCGCGACTCACTGCAAGACCTCTACACCAAGATGGGCATTGTGGGTGACCTTGTCTTCCGTCATGAGTCACAGGGCTCGGTACAGGATTCATTGGTGTCTACCTCTGGTAATGTGTTCTACCATCCGTTTGATTATATCCTGGCAGACTATGCCTCTATGGATGAGGCTCAGACCTGTAGTAATGGACGTGTGTTTGTAGTAGATTCGTTGCGTCACCAGCCTTGGGACTCATGGCACTCTCGTCTGAAAGTAGAGGGTGAGCGCACCAATGGTCATGAGTTTACTAACTGCGTAGCTTATCGTAGAACCCTCACCTATACAGACTCGCTCTATTCAAGAGTCTCTAAGGGAGGTTATGTGGAAATAGTACCCAAGAACTCTTCTGTTACCCCAAGTGTAGATTTCAGTGTGTGGAATACATTGGCTGCCTCTTATGAGATAAAGCTCGTGTTCCTGCCTCAGAATATCGCCACTGATAAGAGCATTGGCGTTTTGCCCAATCATATTCAAGTGGCACTGAGCTATCTGGATGCCAATGGAAAGTCGAAAAGTACCACATTGGTGAAACCCAAAGATTCGTTAATGGTGAATCCTACACGCATCGACACTGTAAGTGCAGGTGTGTTCAAGTTCCCCGTAGCGACCTATGGCGAGGAGAAGTCTTCTACTGTGATTACAGTGAAGTCTGCTGCCAGTGCGAAAGATAAGAATAAGTCTCGTACATTCTTGATTGACTGTATAATCTTGGAACCTGTAAAAGAATGATATTATGAAGAGGATAAAGAATCATATACAAACAGTGCTGTGCAATATCATGCTTGGTGGCATGCTGTTGACTGCTCCAGCAGCATATGCAGCTTTGCCCGAGGAGGCTACAGCGCAGGCCGAGAAGATGATTACCGTGAGTGGTGTCGTATTTGATGCTGCTACTCGTGCCCCATTGCCTGGTGTACGTGTTGTAGCCCATGGCAACCAGAAATACTCTACTATGACTGACGAGTCTGGTTCGTACACGTTGAAGGTGCCTACATTTGTGACTTTGCTCGACTTGCAAGCTCCTGGATATAATCTTATTCAGATGGCTGTGGGGGAGAAGTCTCAGACTGTTAATCTCTATTCAGAGCAGTTTAGTCGTGATTATAGTGCAGAGGTCAATGTTAGCGATATGGCGCAGACAGAGGATTTCTCTATCAGTACAGCATTGACCGTAGATCAAGAGATAGGTACACGTTTGGGGGGCGACTTGCGTAGCATCACTCGTAGTGGTACTCCTGCTATGGGATCAGCCATGTTTATTGGAGGACTGAACTCGCTCAATGCTAATGCGCAGCCTCTTGTCGTGGTAGATGGCGTATTTGTAGACCAGCAATATAGTCGTGATGCCTTGCACGAGGGACACTATAATAATGTACTATCAGGAATCAATGTGAACGACATAGAGAAGATTACAGTGCTGAAAAATGCTACAGCGCTCTATGGTACTAAGGGTTCGAACGGTGTCATCATTATCGATACCAAGCGTAGTACAAGCATGGCTACACGCATCGAGGCCAATGTGATGGCAGGCATAGAATTATTGCCCAATCGCCCCTCGATGATGAATGCTAGTCAGTATCGTCTCTATGCTTCGGAGCTTATCGGAAGTACTGGCACTGAGCTTACTGATTATAAGTTCTTGAATAATGATCCCAACTATTACTATTACAAGCAGTATCACAACGATACCAATTGGGACGATTATGTGTATCGTGAGGCCTTCACTCAGAACTATAATATGAGTGTACAGGGTGGTGATGAAGTGGCCGACTATAACCTCTCGTTGGGCTATACCAATGCGGAGAGTACGCTCGACTACAATAATTTCAGCCGCATGAACCTTCGTTTCAATACTGATATCAAACTCATAGGCAATCTGAGCACCCGCTTTGACGTTGCCTACAACTACAATACCCGTAACTTGCGTGATGACGGTATCATCGAAGACTTTACGAAGGAGACCATCTTGTCGCCCAACTTCTTGGCCTTGATAAAAGCTCCCTTCTTGCATCCTTATCGTCATGATGATAATGGTGAACTCACGTCATTCGTATCTCAGGCCGATGACTTTGCTTCTGATTTTGGTCTCAATACTTCGTGGGCCAATCCCGTAGCAATTAACAAATATGGTGATGCTAAGAACAAGAATCGCTTGGAATACAGCGTGTTTAATATCTCTATAGCTCCTCGCTATGACTTTAGTAGTAATCTTTATGCTACTACCTTGTTCTACTATGCTTTGTCAAATAATAACCAACGCGCCTTCGTGCCTATGACAGGTACTCCGACTTTCTATATCGATGGAGTGGGAGAGTCTACCAATAGTGCTTCAGCGCTCAATGCAAAGCAGGAGTCACTGTTTAGCGATACTAAGGTCGACTGGACTTATCGTCAGCGTGCTCACTATCTGAATCTTATCGGTGGTTTCCGATTTACAAATGATAACTTCGTGTCTACAGCGCAAGAGGGTCATAATACTGGTAATGACAAGACTCCTAATGTGTCGGGGTCACTCAACTATAGCAATGTAGGTGGTATCGACGACACATGGCGCTCATTTGCATATTATGCCAATGCCGATTATAATTACAAGTATAAGTATTTCGTGCAGGGTGGTTTGTCTATGGAGACTACCTCTCGCTTCGGTAAGGATGTAGATGCAGGTGTCAAGCTCGCAGGGGTGCACTGGGGTCTCTTCCCTTCATTGCAGGCTGCTTGGTTAGTCTCTTCTGAAGATTTCTTTAGCGTGGAGAATACATGCATCAATAGCCTCAAGCTTAGTGCAGGTTATGATGCTTCGGGTAATGATGATATTGCTGTCAGTGCATCGCGTACAAGTCTTAGTGCCAATCGCTTCTTGAATGGTTCTATCGGTCTTGTACTTGATAATATTGGAAATACTGGTATTCAGTGGGAGACTACGCATCGCTTCCGCGCAGGTCTTGACTTGGTAATGCTAAATAATCGCATGGATCTCTCGTTTAATCTCTTCAAGAGCTATACCAATAATTTGCTCACAGTGAAGTCTCTGCCTGAGATTACAGGTTCGGGATACTACTGGAGCAATGATGGCTCGTTGGAAAATGTGGGTGGCGATTTGGGTTTGCGCTACAAATTGTTGAACAATAAAGAATGGAAGTGGGAGGCTGGTGCCCATATAGCGGCATATAAGAATAAGATTACAGCATTGCCCGATGGTGACTACACCACCTCTATCTATGGAGCCAATGTGTTGACTTCTGTAGGACGTGCTGCTGGTGTCTTCTATGGTTATGAGACTGCAGGTGTGTACGCTACCCAGCAGGAGGCTGAGGCTGAAGATTTGAAGCTCGTGGCTACTACCGGTGAGGTCACTCCCTTCGGCGCTGGTGATATGCGCTTTGTTGACCACTATGCAGACAATGTCATCAATGAGAAGGATATGGTAGTCATAGGTGATCCTAACCCTGACTTCTATGGTAATCTGTTCTCAAACCTTTCCTATAAGCGTCTGACACTGAATATGAACTTCAGCTACTCTTATGGCAATGATATCTACAACTATCAGCGTTCGTTGCTTGAGGGTGGTTCGCAATTCTTCAATCAGACTACAGCGCTCAATCGTCGCTGGATAGCAGAGGGTCAGCAGACTGATATCCCCAAGGCTACATTTGGTGACCCTATGGGTAACTCGCGCTTCTCTGATCGCTGGATCGAGGATGGTTCATACCTCCGTTTGCGTAGTGTGACTCTCAGCTATGCTTTGCCTGTGAACTCAGTTTGGTTACAGGGTGTTACCGTATGGGCTACAGCCAATAACCTCTTTACCTTGACCAATTACCTGGGTAGTGATCCTGAAGTATGGGCAGGCAACTCCGTGTTGTATCAGGGTATCGATCGCGGCTTGACAGCTCAGGGTCGCAGTGTATTGATGGGTATTAAGATTAACCTCTAAAAAGACTTCGTTGCATATGAAAAACAGATCTATATTCTATACTCTTGCGCTGTGCTCTACATTGGGTGTGCTTACAGCGTGTGAAGATATGTTTAATGTGACTTCATCTTCAGTACAGTACGAAGATTTACATAATATCAACACTCCATCTGATAGCTTGTATTCGGTTATTGGTATCTTGAGCAAACTGCAGTCGATAGCAGATCGTACTGTACTATTGGGTGAGTTGCGTGGTGACTTGGTAGACGAGAATGTGTATACAGAGAATGACCTGCGCGAGCTTATCAACCACTCGGTGTCATCCACCAATACATTCTGTAACTATAGTGACTTTTATGCGGTTATCAATAACTGCAACTACTATCTTGCTAAGGTCGATACTACCGTGCTTGTATCAAATCAGATGGTGCTCTTGAGAGAGAAAGCTGTGGTTAAGGGTGTTCGTGCATGGACATATTTGCAACTGGCTCAGATATATCGTTCTGTGCCCTTTATCACCGAACCTATAGTGTCTGTGATAGATGCAGAGAAGGAGTATCCTTACTATGATTTTGAGCAGATGTGTGATTATTTTATCAAAGACCTCAGTCCTTATGTCGATACTGAGATGCCCAGCTATGGCATTATCAATGGTCTGGATTCACGCTCTATGTTCTTCCCCATTCGTCTGCTGCTGGCTGATATGTACTTGTGGAAGCAAGACTATGTGAATGCTATCCGCTATTATGCTGAGTATCTCTACTTGGCCAATTTAGGTACACTCAATATCGGTAGTCGCGTCACTGCACTCAATCCTACCACCAATGATATTGCCAGCATCTCGGTGGCTATGGGGGCGACCAATGATATCACCATTATCCCTATGGCAGATACCAAACTAAATGGTACAGTGAGCAATCTGAATAATATTTTCAGCGCTACCGATGTTAACGAAGGACGTCGTCCCATCTCGCCCTCACATGCTTGGAAAGAGTTGGCAGAGAAGCAAGATTATGCTTTCAAGCAAAACTCTACCCTGCGTCACCTCTCATGTGGTGATGTACGTGCCTACGGAGCCTATGGCCTGATGCCCAAGTGGGATGATGGCTCACACAACCCCAATGTGCGCGAAGATGATTGGTATCTGGTCGATGTAGACGATATGTATTTGGTCAACACCAAGTATGCTAATGATAATAACATCTCGATCTATACCATTGGCAATGTCTATCTGCGTTTGGCTGAGGCTCTTAACCAAGTGGGCATGAGTGATGTAGCCTTCTCAATCCTCAAACAGGGAGTATCACAGATTCGTTATGTAGATGGTGAGTTGTGGGCATCTGCTCCCACCATCGAAGAGACCTCCTATGTTGGTATCCATGCGCGTGGCTCGGGTGACGTAGCCTCTAATGAGGAATATGTGCTTCCCGTCTTTGATGAGACTTTGGCTACTAAAGTCGATAGTGTGCCCTACTTCTACTCAAAGGGGTATGCCTATGCTGACTCTACAGGCCTCACCATCGACTCTGTCGCTAATGTGCCTCGCTACCACTATGATGTAGCTCAGGGTGCAGCTTATGCCGCATGTGGTCACTACCTCTATGAGAAGGTCGTGGGTACAGGTAAAAATGCCGTGCGTATCTATAAGGAATACCCTGTCAACTACCTGAAGGAGAAGGTCGAGGACCTTATCGTCGACGAGATGGCACTTGAGACAGCCTTTGAGGGTAGTCGCTTCTATGACCTCATGCGTGTAGCTATGCGTCGTGGCGATGCATCATACTTGGCTGCTAAGGTCGCTGGTCGTAAGGGCGAGCATCAGCAGCGCGATGAGGCGCTCTATAGTCGCCTCTCATCTATGGAGAATTGGTATATTAATAAACAATAATTTGATAATCATTAAACAGACCTTAATGTTATGAAAAGAATTCGTATAGTTACCCTGCTATCAATGTTGCTGATGTTGTGCAGCAATCTCTCAGCACAGACCACAGAAGATAAGATCGTACAACCTGAGTTCCCTGGAGGTCGCAAGGAGTTGCTCAAGTACATGGAGAAGAACCTTGTATACCCCGATGAGATGCGTCGTTTGCGTAAGTCGGGCGAGGTTGTCGTAGAGTTTTACGTCGAGCGCAGTGGTGTAATCTCTGGTGTAAGCGTTGTTAAGAGTCTCTCTAAGGAGTTTGATGACGAAGCCATCCGTCTCACCCGCTATATGCCTCGTTGGGTGCCTGGAACCAAAAACGGTGTTCCTGTTCGCTACAAAATGACCATGCCCATCAACTTCAAGTATACTGCTCGCAAGAAGAAGACATTTGCCAATGAAGTAGTAGAAAATTGACGAATAGTAAAATGATAATGATATGAAGAAGACACTCGTAACCATTGGCGTCCTTGCCTGTATGTTCGCAAGTTGCCAAAGCAAGCAAGAGACCGCGACGACTTGTAATCAAGAGAATCCTGTGGTGAGTACTATTATGGCTCGTCGCAGCATCCGTAAGTATAAACCACAGCCTGTAGAGCGCGAAAAGATGGACCTCATTCTCCAGTGTGGTATTAATGCTCCTAACGGACAGAATAAGCAGTCATGGGAGGTACGCGTAGTAGATAACCCTGCTCTGCTCGATGAGATGAAGGAGGCCATAGCTAAGGGTCATCCCAATATGCCTGCAGAGATGGCTAAGGGTTGTTTCCGTGGTGCTCCCACGATGGTATTCATCGCTCGAGACACCAAGTATGATTTTTCTCCCTACGATTGTGGCCTTTTGGCAGAGAATATGGTACTCTCAGCATGGTCTATGGGCATCGGTTCCGTATGTCTTGGTAGCCCCGTACGCTTTCTTACCGACAATGCCGAGTGTGTACCCTACCTCGAGAAGTTAGGTTTTAGCGAAGGCTATGAGCTCAGCCTCTGCGTTGGTTTTGGATATGCTGAAGAGACTCCCGAAGCCAAGCCACGTGACTGGGGTAAAGTGAAGTATGTAGACTAAGTCTCAGTGGTAAACAAGATAGGTAAGTCCCCATTGCAACAAATGCAGTGGGGATTCGCTTTAAAATATAGCCTCACTATGCTATGGCATATGAGAAAAAATCGTATCTTTGACGATTGAATAATGATTTACGACCATGAGCGAAGAGAAATATATCCGTGTCAAGGGTGCACGTGTCAATAATCTGAAGAATGTGGAGGTCGATATCCCACGCAACAAATTGGTTGTGGTGACGGGATTGTCGGGCTCGGGCAAGTCGTCACTCGCCTTCGATACGCTATATGCCGAGGGACAGAGGCGCTATGTGGAGAGCCTGTCGTCGTATGCACGCCAGTTCCTTGGACGTATGAAGAAGCCCGAGTGCGACTTCATCCAAGGTTTGCCGCCTGCCATTGCCATAGAGCAGAAGGTGAGCAGTCGCAATCCTCGCTCTACCGTGGGCACCTCGACAGAGATCTATGAGTACCTCCGCTTGCTCTTTGCTCGTGTGGGTAAGACCTACTCACCTATAACTGGGCAGCTGGTCAAGAAGCATGACACTGAGGATATCGTAGCCTGTATGCGTACATATAGTTCTGGAACACGCTTCACCGTGCTGGCTCCACTCGTTGTCCGTGAGGGACGCACCCCACAAGAGCAGCTCACCGTGGCCATGCAACAGGGTTTTGCGAGAGTGGAGTATAATGGCGAGGTGATGCGTATAGAGGAAGTATTAGAAAAATTGACAAATGAAAAAGTACAGGAGCCGGATGGAAATAATTCCCCATTGTCAACTATCCATTGTCAATTGAATATAGTTATCGACCGCCTCTCTGCAGATGATAGCAAGGAGACCATCAGTCGCCTTATCGATAGTACCGAAACCGCCTTCTATGAGGGTGGGGGTACCTGTATGCTACGTTTCTATCCGGCAGGTATCTTACACACTTTTAGCAAGGAGTTTGAGGCCGATGGTATCACCTTTGAGGAGCCTACTGAGCAACTCTTTTCGTTCAATTCGCCCATGGGCGCTTGCCCAACGTGTGGCGGTTTTGGTCGTGTCATAGGCATCGATGAGCAACTGGTGATTCCCAATAGTGCTCTGAGTGTATATGATGGCTGTGTGGTATGTTGGCGAGGCGATAAGATGAGTGCATGGCGCGATGAGTTTATCCACCTGGCGGCGAAGGACAACTTCCCCATCTTTACCCCCTATTATGAACTTACGCAAGCGCAGAAGGACTACCTATGGCATGGACCTCGCACGAAACCCTGCATAGACTCCTTCTTTAAGATGCTTGAAGAGAACCAGTATAAGATACAGTATCGAGTGATGCTGGCCCGCTATCGTGGCAAGACTTTGTGTCCCACGTGCCGTGGCTCTCGTCTGAAGAAGGAGGCTGAGTATGTCAAGATTGGTGGTCGCAACATCTGTGAACTGGTGGATATGCCCGTGACCGAGTTACATCACTTCTTCGCTACGCTTGCGCTCGATGAACATGATGCAGCTATCGCCAAGCGTCTGCTCGTAGAGATCAATAGCCGTCTGCAGTTTCTGCTCGATGTGGGCCTCGGATACCTTACGCTCAACCGCTTGAGCAATACCCTTTCGGGAGGTGAGAGCCAGCGTATCAATCTTGTCACATCGTTGGGCAGTCCGCTTGTAGGCTCTCTATATATCCTTGACGAACCCTCGATAGGCCTCCATAGCCGCGATACCGACAAACTCGTCCGTGTGTTGCGCCAGTTGCAAGAGGCTGGCAATACCGTCGTTGTCGTGGAGCACGATGAGGATATCATCCGTGCTGCCGACTACATTATTGATGTGGGACCTCATGCGGGTCGTCTCGGTGGAGAAATTGTCTATCAAGGTGATATGCACGACCTGCAGCTTGGTACCACGAGTCACACCGTACGATATCTCTTGGGTGAGGAGACCATCACTGTGCCAGCTTCGCGCCGTCCGTGGAACAACTACATCGAGGTGCGCGGAGCTCGTCACCACAATCTCAAGGGCATCGACGTCAAGTTTCCCCTCAATGTGATGACCGTCGTCACTGGTGTCAGCGGTTCGGGTAAGAGCTCGCTCGTGCGTGACGTCTTCTATAATGCTCTTAAACGCGAGTATGATGAGGGCACTGAGCGTCCCGGTGAGCACTTGGAACTGAAGGGCGATATTCGTATGCTCCGTGCCGTGGAGTTTGTTGACCAGAATCCCATCGGTAAGTCTTCGCGCTCTAATCCCGTCACCTACCTCAAAGCCTACGATGAGATACGCAAGCTCTTTGCCGAACAGCCCTTGGCCAAGCAGTTAGGTTATACCGCAGGCTACTTCTCCTTCAATAGCGAGGGAGGTCGTTGTGAAGAGTGTAAGGGCGAGGGCACCATCACCGTCGAGATGCAGTTTATGGCCGACCTCGTGCTCGAGTGTGAAGCCTGCCATGGCAAGCGCTTCAAGGCAGACACGCTACTCGTTACCTACCACGAAAAAAATATACACGACATCCTCGAGATGACCGTCAATCAAGCCGTCGAGTTCTTTACCGAACATGGAGCCAAGAAGGTGGTGCGCCGCCTCAAACCCCTGCAGGATGTCGGCCTTGGCTATGTCAAGCTGGGTCAGAGTTCCTCTACACTTTCTGGTGGTGAGAACCAGCGCGTGAAGCTCGCCTACTATCTCAGTCTTGAGAAGGCAGAGCCCACCATGTTTATCTTCGATGAGCCCACTACCGGACTCCATTTCCACGACATCAAGCGTCTGATGCAGTCGTTTGATGCCCTCATCTCGCGCGGTCACACCATCCTCATCATCGAGCACAACATGGAGGTCATCAAATGTGCCGACCACATCATCGACATAGGCCCCGAGGGAGGCGATCGTGGTGGTCAGCTTGTCGCTTGCGGCACTCCCGAGGAGGTAGCCCAGTGCGCATCCTCACATACAGGGCAGTACCTACGGGAGAAACTACACTGACTCCTCAGTTTCTGATGGTTTCTACATGTAGAGACTCGAGTATCACCATGGTGAGATTCTAATGCCATCATGCTGATACTTCAGTCTCACTATGTAGATATTTCAGTATCATAACTTAACGTGAGTTCGATCTACAGGTTATCAACTGTACGCCATCTATGAAAAGGTTTTCGAACAGAGCTTTGCCTATATATCCTTTGTCTCCAAAGAGTTTACCTTTTATGTTTTTCAACAATACTCCATCCTTCAAGGGCTCTCGGTTATCGACGTTCCCTGTTGTGAACATGAAATTCAATATTTCTCCTTTATCATTGATAATCAGATGCAGCTTAAACCCGAAGAACCATCCCATAGAACATTTCCCTCTGCTTGCAAGTCCTTGAAATGTCTTATGCATATGGATGCGTTGGTTACGACATACTCGCAATGGGGTACTGTCGACAAAACTTATCCCCGTACATTCTCCGAGCAAAACCTGCTTGATGAAAACCGTCAGTTGCAAGAGAATCTCTTTCTGTAACTCAACAAAACGATTAT
>JAFYRL010000020.1 GCA_017546975.1 Alistipes sp. | reverse complement strand
TGGGCTCAGGCTTTGCGTGAGATGTCAAACCGTTTGGAGGAGCTTCCAGGTCAGGACGCCTTCCCAATGGACTTGTCAGCTATCATCTCTAATTTCTACGCACGTGCAGGTTTGGTGAAACTCAACAATGGTCACACAGGTTCTGTTACATTCTTGGGTACTGTGTCACCTGCGGGTGGTAACCTTAAGGAGCCTGTAACAGAGTCTACAAAGAAGGCTGCTCGTTGTTTCTACGCTTTGTCACAGGGTCGTGCCGACTCTAAGCGTTATCCAGCGATCGATCCACTCGACTCATACTCTAAGTATTTGGAGTATCCTGAGGTTGTTGAGTACCTTGATGAGCATATCGAGAAGAATTGGGTTGAGTCTGTATATGCTGGTAAGACTGTTATGCAGCGTGGTAAGGAGGCTAACGACCAGATCAACATCCTTGGTGATGATGGTGTACCTGTAGAGTATCACGAGCGTTTCTGGAAGAGTGAGTTGTTGGACTCTGTAATCTTGCAGCAGGACGCCTTCGATGCTATCGATGCTAACTGTCCTATCGAGCGTCAGAAGATGATGTACAACATGGTACTCGACATCTGCCGCAAGTCATTCGATTTTGCAGTATTCGATGAGTGTTCAAAGTTCTTCAAGGACCTTATCTACTTGTTCCGTCAGATGAACTACGCAGAGTGGAAGTCAGAGCAGTTTGAGAACTTCCGTTCGCAGATTGAGGCTTTGGTAAACAGTAAACTTGCTAAATAAGGAACGCTATGACAACAAAAGCATTTCAGAAAGTATATACTAAGATTGATAATATCACCAAGGCTACCATTACCCTTCGTGCTACGGGTGTAGGTAACGATGAGCTTGCTACCGTAGGTGGTCGCTTGGCTCAGGTGGTAAAGATTATGGGTGACAAGGTTACCCTTCAGGTGTTTGCAGGTACAGAGGGTCTTGCTACCAACTCAGAGGTAGTGTTCCATGGTGAGCCACCTGTATTGCGCGTATCAGACGCCTTGGCAGGTCGCTTCTTCAACGCCTATGGTGAGCCACTTGAGGGTGGTGAGCAGATTGAGGGTGAGGCACGCGAGATTGGTGGTCCTACAGTAAACCCATTCCGTCGTATCCAGCCATCAGAGCTTATCGCTACAGGTATCGCAGGTATCGACCTTAACAACACCATCGTATCTGGTCAGAAGATTCCATTCTTCGCAGATCCTGACCAGCCTTATAATGCCGTTATGGCGAATGTGGCACTTCGTGCTAAGGCTGATAAGATTATCCTCGGTGGTATGGGTCTTACAAATGATGACTTCCTATACTTTAAGCAGGTGTTCGAGAATGCAGGTGCTTTGGACCGTATCGTGTCGTTCGTAAATACTACAGATAACCCTCCAGTAGAGCGCCTTCTTGTTCCAGATATGGCGCTTACAGCTGCTGAGTACTTTGCAGTAGATAAGGGTGAGAAGGTGTTGGTACTTTTGACAGATATGACCCTTTATGCCGATGCTCTTGCTATCGTGTCTAATCGTATGGATCAGATTCCTTCTAAGGACTCTATGCCAGGTTCTTTGTACTCAGACCTTGCTAAGATCTACGAGAAGGCCGTGCAGTTGCCAAATGGTGGTTCTATCACTATTATCGCCGTTACAACATTGTCAGGTGGTGATATTACCCACGCTATTCCAGATAACACCGGTTATATCACTGAGGGTCAGCTCTTCTTGCGTAACGATACCGATACAGGTAAGGTTATCGTTGACCCATTCCGTTCGTTGTCTCGTCTAAAGCAGCTTGTTATCGGTAAGAAGACCCGTGAGGATCACCCACAGGTAATGAACGCCTGCGTTCGTTTGTATGCTGATGCTGCTAATGCTAAGACTAAGTTGGAGAACGGTTTCGACCTTTCAGACTATGATGAGCGTGCTTTGAAGTTTGCTCATGACTACTCAGAGAAGTTGCTCTCTATCGATGTAAACATCGAGATCGAGCAGATGCTTGACACCGCATGGTCGTTGTTCGCTAAGTACTTCTCTAAGGGTGAGGTAAGCATCAAGCAGGAACTTGCAGAGAAATATTGGAAAGCATAATAAAGGCTTATGGCAATCAAATTTCAGTATAACAAGACCTCGCTCGGTGAGCTGAATAAGCAGCTCAAAATCCGAAAGAACGCCTTGCCTACTATCAAGAGTAAGGAGAGTGCGTTGCGTTCGGAGGTTAAGCGTGCGAAGGACTCTGCATTAGCTTTCCGTAAGGAGTTGGACGAGCTTATCGCTCAGTACGACTATATGGTACAGCTATGGGGAGAGTTTGATTGTGATCTAATCCGCATCGTCGATGTTGAACTATCGTCATTGAAGATTGCGGGTGTGCGCATACCTATATTGAATGATATAGTATATGAGGAGAAGGCCTATGACCTCTTCTCAGCCCCAGTTTGGTATGCTGAGGGTATCAGAGTTCTTAAGAGAATGTCACGCCTCGGCATCGAGTTCGAGGTATACAATCGAAAGATGAATCTCTTGGACTATGCGCGCCGTAAAACTACTCAGAAGGTAAACCTCTACGAGAAGGTGCAAATCCCTGGTTATGAGGATGCCATACGAAAGATTAAGCGATTTATGGAGGATGAGGAGAACCTCAGTAAGTCAGCACAGAAGATTGTGAAAACTCGTCAGGCGCAAGCCGCGGCTATGGAGGAGCCTAACGCATGATAAGTAAAATGATTCGCTACGACATTGTGCTCTATGCTGGTGAGCAGGAGCGCTTTGTGGAGGAGTTGCGTGAGCTTGGTTTGGTGGATATCACCACAACAGGCTGGGAGCCTTCAGAGGGTGATCGTGCGTTGCTATCGGAGATAGAGGCTCATCAGAAGGCTATCGAGGTACTTAAGGCCTTTGAGGCATCAGAGGAGTTCGACGCTAAGGCGTTGACCTATACTTCTGGTGAGGAGGCTTATGAGTGCTATGAGCAGGCTCGTGAGCAGCGTCAGCAGCTCCAGCAGGAGATTGCTCGCCTTGCTAAGCTCGCTGATGAGATTGAGCCATGGGGTCGTTTCTCGGCTCAGGATGTTGCTCGCCTTGCTGAGCGAGGTGTTCAGTTGCGCTTCTTTATGGCGCAGCCTGCAGCATTCGAGAAGCTCGTATCTGAGTCGGAGCTTACCGTATCGGAGATTGGTCGCACACAGTCCTCTGTATACTTCGCTGTTGTAACTACTGACGCAAGTGCAGTTGTTGTTGATGGTCAGGAGGTTCGCCTTCCACAGATGGATAGCACTGCTATGCGTGCGGAGATTAAGCGCCTTGAGGCTGAGAATGTTGCACTTAACGAGATCTTCTCGCGTTGTGCAGCCTCTAAGACTCTTATTGCAGCGTGCTGTGGTGAGCTCAAGGAGCAGTTGCAGGGCTTGAAGGTCGGTGCTATGGCACAGCGTGAGGCTGATGGTCGCCTTCTTATTCTTGAGGGCTGGGCTGAGGCCGATACAGCAAATAAGGTAGATGCTCTTCTAAATGAGTATCCTAACCTTATCTATGAGCGTCGTGATGCTACCATTGATGATGAGGCTCCTGTGAAGCTTAAGAATAATAAGTTTGCAGAGTTGTTTGAGCTTATCGGCTCAATGTATGCCTTGCCTAAGTATGGTACATTTGACCTTACTGCGATATTTGGTCCATTCTATATGTTGTTCTTCGCTATCTGCTTGTGCGATGCGGGCTACGGTCTTGTGTTGCTTTTGGCAGGTACAGGTCTTCTTTTGAAGGGTGGCCCATCGTTGCGCCAGGCAGCATTGCTCTCTATGGTATGTGCTACAGCTACCATACTCTTTGGTTTCTATGCCAATTCGTTCTTTGGCCTAGCTATCTCGGACTACCTCCCTGTGATCAAGTTCCTTGATTTCCAGGGTCAGTTCTTCTCGATATCGTTGGCTATCGGTGTTGTTCAAATTTTGGTGGGTATGGCGATAAATATCGTTATGAAGACCAAGCTCTTTGGCTTTACCTCTACCTTCGGCCTACTCGGATGGTTTATCATCCTTCTCTCAGGCTCGTTGGCTATAGGTTTGCCTATGTTTGGCCTCGCTATCCCAGGCTTTACAGGCTCGTCACCTATATTCTATGCATGTATGGGTGTGGGTGCAGTATTGATGTTGCTTCTAAACAACATTAAGCGTAACCCGCTTGTTAACCTTGGCTCAGGATTGTGGGATGCCTATAACAACATCACCGGTTTGTTGAGCGATGTGTTGAGTTATATCCGCTTGTTCGCTATCGGTTTGTCTGGTGGCGTATTGGCTCAGGTATTTAACTCTCTTGCTATGGGTCTATCAGGCGCGGGTGATATCGCTCCAGGTACTCCATGGTATGGCTATATCGTACCTATCATTGCGGCATCACTTATCTTGCTCATTGGTCACGGTATCAACCTATTTATGTCAGCAATCTCGTCATTCGTACATCCTATGCGTTTGACCTTTGTTGAGTTTTATAAGAATGCGGGCTTCGAGATGGGACAGCGTACCTTCGATCCTGTAAGAAAAATGAATAAGTAAACTAATAATAATTAACAATTTAAAACATTTTACAATTATGAGTTCAGCTTTAATTTTGGCTTATGTAGGCGTTGTCCTAATGGTCGGTGTATCAGGTTTGGCTTCAGCTGTTGGTACTGCTCGTTGCGGTATGGCTGCAGTAGGTGCTTTGAAGAAGAATGGTGGCGCTTTCGGTAGCTACATGATTCTTTCAGCGCTCCCAGGTTCACAGGGTCTTTACGGTTTCGTAGGTTACTTCATGGTAGCTTCTAAGATCGTTGCAGAT
>JAFYRL010000176.1 GCA_017546975.1 Alistipes sp. | reverse complement strand
GCCTTCTTGTTTACTACCGTTGCGGCTAACGCTATCGCTATCGTGGGCTCTAACCCTGTATCGGGCATGACACTTATGACGCTTATCCTCTCATCACTTGTTTTGGTATCTATCGGCCTTGAGGGTACATCAGGTATGATTGCTGCGCTTGTTATTGGTGGTGTGGTATGTACAGCCTTGTCTATGGCGGGTGGCTTTATCACCGACCTTAAGATTGGTTACTGGCTCGGTACATCGCCTAAGAAGCAGCAGACATGGAAGTTCGTGGGTACAGCAGTATCTGCAGCTACCGTTGCGGGTGTTATGATTATCATGAACGACACCTACGGCTTTACAGGTGAGAATGCTCTTGTAGCACCTCAGGCAAATGCTATGGCTGCCGTTATCAAGCCTTTGATGACCGGTGGTGCAACACCTTGGGCATTGTACGGCATCGGTGCACTCATCGCGCTTTTGCTCACCTTCATCAAGCTCCCAGCGCTTCCTTTCGCTCTCGGTATGTTTATCCCTATGGAGCTCAACGCACCTCTCGTTGTGGGTGGTTTGGTTGCATGGGCTGTTAACCGTCATAAGAACCCTGAGCAGGCTAAGGCTAACAATAACCGCGGTACGCTTATCGCTTCAGGTTTTATCGCTGGTGGTGCCCTTATGGGTGTTGTAAGTGCTATCCTTGCCTTCTTCGGCCTTAATCTTATGATTGAGTGGCCTGCAGGCTCTATGGCACCTATCTACCTCGGTATCTTGATGTATGCAGCTATTATCGCTTACTTTATCTGGCACTCTCGTAAGGCTAAGATTGGTGAGTAATAAAGTATAGAGAATTTAGGGAATTTAAGGAGTTTAGGGAATTTAAGGAGTTGTGTGGTTAACCAAAACACTAAACTCTCTAAACTCTCTAACCTCCCTAAACTCCCAAATACAACAGTCAAAGACTTTTACTAATTACTAATTACTAATTACTAATTGCTAATTGCAAAGCAACTATGGATCTAAAAGAACGCTTTTTGAAATATGTGTCGTTCGACACTCAGTCGGATGAGAACAGCACAACATTCCCTTCTACCGATAAGCAGCTTGTGTTGCTTCGCCACCTTAAGGGTGAGCTTGAGACTCTCGGCCTCAAGGAGGTAACTATGGATGAGTATGGCTATGTTATGGCTACACTCCCAGCAACTAAGGGTATGGAGAATGCCCCTGTTATCGGCTTTATCTCGCATGTGGATACAGCTCCTGATATGAGCGGTGCGAATGTTAACCCTCAGGTTTTGGAGAACTACAACGGCAAGGATATTCACCTCGGTGGCGATGTGTGGATGCGTGTTGAGGAGTTCCCAGAGCTCTCATTCTTCAAGGGTCACACCCTTATCCACACCGACGGTACTACGCTCCTTGGTGCTGATGATAAGGCGGGTGTTGCTGAGATTATGACAGCTATGGAGTGGCTTATCGCTCACCCTGAGGTAGCACACGGTAAGATTCGCGTGGGCTTCACCCCAGATGAGGAGATTGGTCGTGGCGTGGACTACTTCGATGTTAAGAAGTTTGCCGCAGACTTCGCTTATACCATGGACGGTGGCATGGAGGGCGAGTTGGAGTATGAGAACTTCAACGCTGCAGGTGCTAAGATTACTATTGCAGGCCGTAATGTACACCCAGGCATGGCTAAGAATAAGATGATTAACGCCATAGATATTGCTACCGAGCTTAACGGTATGCTCCCTGCTGACCAGCGCCCACAGTTCACTGAGCACTACGAGGGCTTCTTCCACTGCGTAGGCATCAAGGGTAGTGTCGAGGAGGCAGAGATAAGCTATATCATCCGTGACCACGACAGCGATAAGTTCGAGCAGAAGAAGCAGCTTATGGAGAGCGTAGTAGCCTTCCTACAGCGTAAGTATGGCGAGAAGGTCTTGACTCTCAATATGCGTGACCAGTACTACAACATGCGTAAGATGGTTGAGCCACATCCACAGGTTATCGAGAAGGCTAAGCGTGCTATGATCGAGGCGGGTGTTAAGCCTCTTGTTAAGCCTATCCGCGGTGGTACCGATGGTTCACGCCTCTCGTTCATGGGTCTACCATGCCCTAACCTCTTTACTGGTGGCATGAACTTCCATGGTCGCTATGAGTACGCCTCACTAACAACAATGCAGAAGGCGATGAATACTATCATTAACCTCGCCCGCATTTGGACAGAATAAAACAAAAAGACTATGAATAACCAATATGGATACATGAGAGTTGCGGCTGCGGTGCCTCGCGTACATATCGCGGATGCACATAGCAATGCCGAGGGCGCTCTCAAGATTATGGAGCAGGCTTTTGCCGAGGGTGTTGAGATTGTTGTGATGCCTGAGCTCTCGCTCGTGGGCTACACCTGTGGTGATATGGTGCTTCAGAAGAAGCTTCTCAGCGACTCTGAGAAGGCTCTCGCATGGCTTATGGAGCAGACCGCCGATATCCCTACTATCGGTATCGTAGGTCTCCCTGTAGTCTTTGCTGACCGCTTGTATAACTGTGCTGCAATCTTCGGCCAGGGTGTGTTGTGGGGTATCGTGCCTAAGTCATACATCCCTAACTATGGCGAGTTCTCGGAACTTCGCTGGTGGGTGTCGGGCTACTCAATCAAGGATCGTCACATCCGCTTCGCAGGTCAGGAGTGCCCATTTGGTTCGGACCTCTTGTTCGACCTTCATGGCGTAGAGTTCGGTGTTGAGATTTGTGAGGATATGTGGGTGCCTGTGCCACCATCATCTATGCAGGCGGTGCAGGGTGCTAAGCTCCTCTTCAACCTCTCAGCATCTCCTGAGTCGGTACGCAAGCACGACTACCTTATCTCGCTCATCGCCGAGCAGTCGTCACGCACCATGGCGGCCTATGTATACGCCTCATCGGGACATGGTGAGTCATCTTCGGACCTTGTCTTTGCAGGTAATGCTGTTGTTGCAGAGCTTGGCCGTGTGTTGGGCGTAAGTGAGCGCTTCGTGCGTAATGACCGCATGGTAATCTCGGATATCGATGTTGAGTATATCTCTACGCGTCGTACTGCGCGTAATACCTTCTACTATCCTGATGCTCCAGAGATGCGCGTTGTGGAGGTTGAGGTGGATGAGATATGCCACCAGGGTGACCTACGCCGCCATATCGAGCCTATCTACTTCGTTCCTGAGGATGAGGCTGCGCGTGCTGAGCACTGCCGCGAGGTCTTCTCTATCCAGAGCGCAGGTCTTGCACAGCGCCTTGAGCATACCAACTGCAAGACTGTTGTCCTCGGTATCTCAGGAGGCTTGGATTCTACTTTGGCGTTGTTGGCTGTATGCGATACCTTCGACCTCTTGGGTCTTGACCGCAAGGGTATCATAGGTGTCACTATGCCAGGCTTCGGCACTACGGACCGCACATATCAGAATGCTCTTACCATGATTCGTGAGCTCGGCTGTACCCTTAAGGAGATATCAATTAAGGATGCTTGCACACAGCACTTCAAGGATATAGGGTTGTCAGTGGATGAGCGCTCTACCGCCTACGAGAACTCTCAGGCACGCGAGCGTACACAGATACTTATGGATATCGCCAATATGTGTGGCGGTATGGTTATCGGTACAGGTGACCTCAGTGAGCTCGCCTTGGGCTGGGCAACATATAACGGTGACCAGATGTCTATGTACGGCATCAACGCCTCAGTACCTAAGACCTTGGTTAAGCACATGGTTGAGTGGTACGCTAAGACCCGTGCGGAGGGTGTATTGCGTGATTCGCTCCTCGATGTTGTGGCTACGCCTGTCAGCCCTGAGTTGTTGCCAGCCGATGGTGATAACATCGCACAGAAGACCGAGGATATCGTAGGTCCATATGAGCTTCACGACTTCTTCCTCTACTGCGCTTTGCGCCGTCGCTACGCCCCAGCTAAGATATTCATGCTTGCAACTATCGCCTTCGATGGTGTCTATGACCGTGCTACTATATTGAAGTGGCTTAAGGTCTTCTTCCACCGCTTCTTCTCGCAGCAGTTTAAGCGCTCAGCAATGCCTGACGGACCAAAGGTTGGTGCTGTTGGTCTCTCACCTCGTGGTGACCTACACATGCCTTCGGACGCTCAGGACCGCGCATGGTTGCAGGAGGTCGAGGAGATGGAGCGTGAATTGGATGGTATCGAGTAGATTCTATGAGAAGAGCTCTAATTACTATACTTAGTGTTGTAGGTCTCAGCCTCCTTGGTGTTGCTGAGGCCTCAGCACAGATAGACTTAGGCAGGGCCTTGGGTGCGCTTCTTAACGAGGCTGCACAGACGCAGACTACCGAGAATCCCTATGCTAAGATTAAGGCTAATGCTCCTGCAAAGACTAAGGTGCAGGGTACATGGCACTACCTCACCGCGCGTGTTGAGTACTTAGGCATCAATAGCCTTGCTCAGGTTGCAATACCTCAGCTTGAGACCTTCGTCTTGGGTGAGCTTAAGCGTAACGGCATTGTTGAGGGCTGCTGCTCCTTGACTCTTAACCGCAACGGTGTTGCTGTTATAGGTACTCTTGATACTATCTACGAGGGTGAATATAGCTATGACTCTACAACGGCAAAGATTAAGGCTACCTATATATATAATAATAGAAATTATAAGGTTGGCGGCTATTTGAAGTTTGTATCTACGCGCCTTGCTGTGATGATAGATATGCGTGATATTCTCCGCGAGCTTCTTGTTATCCGCCCCTCCCTTGCCACCGATGAGAACTTCCTTATGGTAAAGGGCGTTGTAGATAGTTTCGGGGATATATATATGAGTGTCCTCTTCGAGAGATAGATACGAACTGAAAACTGAAAGGTGAAAACTGAAAGGTATGGTATGCTTCGCATGAATTATATTTAATATGCGTCGCAGGCACCATACTTTTCACTTTTTACTTTACCCTTTGTCTTAATCTCGCACGAAGCGCACCTTCCTTTTCAGTTTTCACTTTGTCTTAGCATTGCTTCTGCATAAATCATATCCTCTGGCGTGGTGAGTTTGATGTTTGAGCGCTCACCCTCGATAAGGGTAATCTTTACGCCTAAGCCCTCTACTACTGTGGCATCGTCCGTGAAGCGTGGGTTGTACTCTTGAGCGTATGCTCTGCGGAGAGTATCTGCGCGAAAGAGCTGAGGTGTCTGCACTATGCGAAGCTTTGAGCGTGATATAACCTCGCTCTCCTCGCCCTCTACCACGCGGTAGGAGTCCACAGCATCTACCACAGGTATCAGTGCTTCGACGCTCTCAATCTTAAGCATGGCGTTGATGATAAGTCGCTTAGATACCAATGCACGCACGCCATCATGTATAGCCACATACTCCACCTCAGGCGATAGAGCCTCAATGCCGCACTTCACAGAGTCGAAACGCTCCTTGCCTCCCGCCACGCACTTATGCACTGCAACATCAAAGCGTGCAGCGAGATTCTTCCATAGCGCAATATGCTCCTGAGGTAGCACAACGACAATCTCTGCACCTGGGAGTGCCTCGGCAAAGGTATTTATTGTGCGTGCCACAACGGGCTCGCCGCCAAGTATCATAAACTGCTTGGGTAGTGACGACTGCATGCGGCTTCCCGAGCCACCAGCAACTATTATTACTCCTCTTTTTGCCATATCAATTTCTTGCCAAAGCCTAAGGTGTTATCCGTAAGTTTCATCATCTCTGGTCGCACCATCCATAAAGATAGTGGTGCTACCGCAGCGTATGGGAAGCGCTTGATATATGTGGCCTGTGCCTTGCTGTCGCCACGCTCCGCCTTACCCACGATTTGCAAGCCCTGAATACGCCCCACAACGCGTGTTTCAAGGGCGATGCTTAGTGCAACATTGGGGTTTTTCTCCATCTCTGCACCATGGCGTGTTGTAGTGTCCGAGGTGAAGATAAAGAGGTTGCGCTCCTTGTCGTAGGCGAAGAAGCAGTTGGCTACATAAGGCATACCCTCGCCATTTACGGTGGCAAGGGTAAGCAGATGATGTTTTCGTATAAACTTTACAAAGTTTTCCTCCATACTATTGTTTGTTTGCCGTAGGGAATATATCCTCCTCGGTGATTATGCCACCCACGACCTCGCGTCCCTCAAGCTCCGCAATTACTCTGTCGCGTATAGCCTCGAAGGCAGCCTTATGTGCCTCAGATATAGGCTCTGAAGGCTCCTGTGGCAACTTTAGTGGGTCTATAGGTGTGCCGTTCTTCTTGATGCGGAAGTCGAGGTGTGGGCCTGTAGATGAACCTGTAGAGCCTACATAGCCGATAAGCTGACCCTGCGATACGCGTGTGCCAACCTTGATGCCCTTAGCGAAGCTCTTAAGGTGTAGATAGCCCGTCTCCATATTTCCTGCATGCTTGATCTTTAGTGTGTTACCACCGCCGCCACGATCCCAGCCAGCGAAGGTCACTGTACCATCTGCTACCGAGTGTACAGGTGTGCCTGAAGGTGCTGCGTAGTCAACGCCGTGGTGAGGACGATAGACCTTATGTACAGGGTGGAAGCGCGACTTTGAGAACTTAGAGCTGATGCGTGTGTACTTAAGCGGTGCTTTAAGGAACTGCTTGCGTAGTGACTCGCCATTAGCCTCCCAGTAGCGAAGCTTGCCCGCCTCCTGAGCGTATGGTATGGCGAAGTACTGCTTGCCACCATGGTCAAACTCTGCGCCCCAGATGCGACCTATGCCTACAGACTCGCCGTCAACAATCTTCTCGTCGTAGACAACCTTGAAGGAGTCGCCCGCCTGGATGCCAAAGAAGTCTACGGTCCACTGGTATATATCTTCAAACTCAGCTGCAAGGGAGTATGGTAGGTTCTTCTCCATGATTGTACCCCAGAGCGATGATGTTATGCTCGCCTCGCAACGCTTACGCACATACTCCACAGGGCGTGAGCCAAGAGCCACGCTAACGCTGTCGCCCACAAAACCAAAGACAACATAATCTATGGCGTTCTTGTGGTAGACGATGTAGTCGAGGGTGCTGTGCTCACCAAGGCTATCCACCGTATGGCGTGTAAAGGTAGTATAGGCATTGTCGGCGCGTATCTTGCGTAGAGGGAATATCTCCTTCGATGCCTTATCCAAGCGGTCGACCATCACAGCAGATATGCCACGGCGACCGAGGATGCCACCTACGGTCTCACCCATGCGTACTGTGTCGTTGAGAATCTCATAACCCTCTATGTCGATGCCGTAGAGGAGCGTTGGCTCCTTGACAATCTCTTCAATCTCTGTATTGCTCTTGTTTTCGGTAGAGCTACCGCCACACGCTGCAAGTGTTACGATAAGCAGAAGTGTGGTTAGGCGTGCGATAAAATTCATAACACGCAAAGATACAAAAAAATAGTCATAGATGTATATCTATATAAGTAAAAAATAGTATAAATACACAAAATGCACGCTTTTATTTGGCTAATATAAAAAATAGTAGTATCTTTGACAAAATTGTGGCACTATGTGTCGTTGTTTAAGCTAAGAGATGAAAGTTATTTTAACCATACTATCGTGGATATATCGTGCGGTGATTGTCCTTCGACACAAGCTCTATGATTGGGGTGTCAAGAAGAGTCGCTCGTTCGATATCCCTGTTGTGTGCGTGGGTAATATCACTGTGGGAGGTACGGGTAAGACTCCAACGGCGGAGTATCTTCTCGCTATGCTTAAGCCACACTATAATGTCGCTATCCTTTCGCGTGGCTATGGCCGTAGAACTAAGGGCTACCGTGAGGTGCAGGTTACGGACCACTATAGCAATGTGGGTGATGAGCCGCTACTACTTAAACTTAAGTTCCAGGATAATGTTATCGTGGTGTGCGAGGATAGAGTCGAGGGCATAGAGCGCATTCGTAAGGAGCACCCTGAGGTGTCGCTTATTGTTATGGATGACGGCTTCCAGCATCGTAGCGTCAAGGCTAAGGTCAACATTCTCCTTGTGGACTCTACACGCCCGATAGATAGTGATAATATGTTGCCATTGGGTCGTTTGCGTGATCTACCTTCGCGACTTAGTGCCGCACACATGTTTATCGTTACAAAGTGTTCGGATACTATGACGCCTATTGATAAGCGTTTGTGGTATAATAAGTTGCGCTCTATAGCCTATCAGACGGTCTACTTTACTCGTATCAAGAGCCCTATGATTGAGCCGCTCTTCCACTTTGAGGAGCGCGAGGAGGTGAACTATGGTCAGCACGCTATCCTAATGACGGGTATCGGCAACCCAAGACCATTTATTCAGGATGCCGAGACCAAGTTTAATGTGGTCGATAAACTCATTTTCCGTGACCACCATGACTTTACGGCTGAGGATATGAAGAAGCTCTATAATAAGCTTCGTAACCACCCTCGTGCTGTTGTCATCATGACCGAGAAGGATGCTGTGAGATTACGCTCTGCGCGCCTTCCTGAGCAGCTTATGCGTGCGATGTACTATCAGCCTATCTCTCTAAGCTTCGTTGAGGGTCCTGACCACGACTTCGCTGGCAGACTTCTTGAGGAGATACGCTATGAGGATAAGCGTCAAGTAGCTGATGATGACGAGTCTAAGGCTGATTCAAAGGTGAATTTATAAACATAAAGATTATGATAAACAAGGTTATATTGGTCGGTAATGTGGGTATTGACCCAGAGGTGCGTTCTTTGGAGACGGGTGTTAAGGTTGCTCGTGTTCGCTTGGCAACTACTGAGCGTATCTTCAACCGACAGACAAACGAGAATACTGAGCATACCGAGTGGCACACCATTACACTATGGCGTGGCTTGGCAGAGGTCGTTGATAAGTATGTTCGCAAGGGTTCACAGATATATGTTGAGGGTCGCCTTCGTAGTCGTGAGTGGGAGCGTGATGGCGTTAAGCACTATGCTACAGAGATTGTTGCAGATGAGCTAAAGCTCCTTGGTCGCCGTCCTGAGGGTGCACCACAGCAGGGTGGTTATTCTCAGCCACAGCAGTCAGCATACCAGCAGCCAACATACCAGTCGGCTCCACAGCAGCCTGCATATCAGCAACCTGCATACCAGAGCCCTGCTCCTCAGTCTGTTCCACAGCCAGAGGCTCCGTTTATTCCGGCGGAGGATCCTGATGATTTGCCATTCTAAGCGTTAGTGCCACATAACGGGAGAAACCGCCTCGCGAGGCTGCTTCTTAAAGATTAGAGGGATGTCAACATACTTTGTTGAACACCCTCTTTTTTTGTGTGTATATTGGTTTTATCCCTGTCTATAGCAAGATATTGCCTTGCATGCTTTTGCATGGTATGCACAAATATGTACTGTTTGTTGATGAAAATTTATTGTATATCAAGAAATTTTAGTAAATTTGTACGCTATGACATATATATAAAGTAAATAATTTTAATAATAGCATAGCAGCTATTAGCCGAGCGTGGCGGTGATTGTGGTGTAGTGCCCGTGGTACGCAGGCTAACATATTGGTTTATTGAGTATATAGAGAATAACAACAAAATATTATATCTAAATCAAACACTATGAGAAAGTTTTTTACAAACATTAAGGCTATGGCAGTCTCTGTGGCTGTGATGGCTGGTGTTTCAATCTCTGTGTCGTCATGTGGTTATGATGATACTGAGCTTTGGAAGGAGATTGAGAGCATTAAGCAGGATATTGCTGACTTGCGCTTGGAGATCGAGAATGAGCTAAATGCCGTTAAGGACCTTATCAACGGTCTTACAACCATTAAGAGTGTAGACCAGCACAAGGATGGCTACAAGGTTATTACCCTCTCTGATGGTACTAAGATCAATGTCTATCCTAAGGGTTCAGGCGTGCCTTCACAGATCGTAACTGTTGTTTCTGAGAATGGCGTGTTGTACTGGGCTATGTATGACGGTGTTGGCAATGCTAACCCTATCATGGTCAATGGCCAGAAGGTGCCTGTTGCTGATGTAGCTCCTCAGACTCAGGTTGTTGATAACGCTATCGAGGTATCATTCGATGGTGGTAAGACATGGATTAAGACTGGTTACACTCAGTCTGTAGCTGATAGCATCATCGTTGATGTTGAGGTTGTTTACTCTGATTGGCAGACTGACGGCGACGGTAACCCAGTAGCTCTATACTGCAAGGTTACTCTTGCTGACGGCTCTATCGTTAAGGTTGGTATGCAGAATGGTAAGCTCGTATTGCCTTTTGATATGCTATTTGTTCCTTATGGTTCAGAGATGTTGTTTGTTTTCGATATTGATGATGTTGCTGACTTCATCACTACAACACCTCGTGGCTGGGAGTGCGACGCTGAGCTTAACGCTAAGAAGGGCATGATGAGCCTTAACTTTTACGCTCCATCATACGAGGATGTACAGAGTGGTGCAGCTCTTCGTGAGGGTGTTGCTAAGCTTATGATTGTATTCAACAATGGCTCTTCAGCTATCGCATCTATTAAGCTCTCTACAAACCCTGCAACTATTGACTTCACTAAGGATGGTGTATATGTAGAGGCTGGCTATGGTACAAACTATCTACTTTGCGGTATTATCGGTGCTAAGAACTTCAAGCTTGATACCTATGTGACTAACTGTAACAAGGTTCTTTCTGAGAATGGCACTATGAGCGGTATTTACCAGGTAGCATTCATGGAGACTCAGTCTGTCTTCATTCCATTTAGCGAGCTTCGTTCAGCGGCTCTTACAGCTGGTGATGAGTATACATTCTGGTATGTTGCGCCACGCACTGATGAGGAGGGTAATCTCTATGTAGATGCTAATGAGTTCGTAACTGAGAGCTATATCCACAGCACAGCATCGTTAACTGTTACAAAGGCATCCTTCTTCGATGTTGATGTTAAGTTCACTGTTAAGGGCTCAGCAGGTTATATGCTTGGTTATGCTCGTGCGGACGAGTTTGATGCAGCAGCTTTGGCTAATTACTACACTGAGAACTACGACTACCTTAACGCATCGGGTGTTGATACTACCTATACAGGTTCATTCTGTGAGCTTCTTGGTGTTCAGCCACTTGAGAATGGCACAGAGTATGTTATGTGGTATATCGCTAAGAACGCAAACCGCAAGATTCTTGTAGAAAATGTTCTTTACTGGTCATTCACAACTCAGGACTTCACTGCCGATGGTACAAGCACTGTTGAGGTTGTAGGTGAGCCTATTATCGAGTATAAGGATATCTACCTAAACCTTAAGTCTGATGCAGATCAGCTTATGCTTATCTACAACGCTATGCCTTCATACATGGCTACAGCATACCCAGATGATTCATACATCATCGATATGCTTCTAAGCGAGGGTGTTCGCACAATCACTGACGGTGTTGTGGCTGCACATTACAGTGGCACTGAGCCAGGTGAGAATGTAACTCTATTCGCGGTAGCAATCGACAAGGAGGGTAAGATTGGTACACCTTTGAAGAAGGAGTACAAGACTAAGGACTTTGAGTACAATGATCTTGTGGTAGCTCTTGAGCTTTACGACTATAAGATTGATAACACCCTTATCAATGTAGCATGTGAGGGCTCATCGCACTTCAAATATATCTACTGCGCACTTACAGATAATAAGTGGAAAGAGGAGTTCGGTGGCTCTGCAAAGAAGGCTGGCGAGTATATGATTATGTATCCTAACTCATCATACATCTATGATACTACAGAGGTAGCTCTTGATGAGAATGGTTGCATCTTCTTGACAGGTCTTAGCGTAGATACTGAGTATGTTCTTGTATGTGCTGCTGTAGATGAGAATGGCATGCTTTCACAGCCTACATCGCTCTACTTCGAGCCTATCGCAAATATTGGTAACATGGTTAAGCGTACTGACGCTAACTGGGAGGATGGTAAGCCATTGATCACTCTTGGTGCTGTTACTGAGGTTGAGTTCTATAACTTCACATGGTACACAACCCCACAGAAGGGCTTCGTGGCATACTCTATGGTTGATCACCCAGAGAACTTGGTTAGCGACTACTTCGGTACTAATGTAAACACTCCTGAGAAGCTTATCGCTCACATCGTTGCTGGTTGCGACAATGGTACACGCGATTGCGGTCATAAGTGTGAGTACAGAGAGGATGGTAACTACTATCGCGAGTGGAAGGAGATGGAGGATCTCAATGGTGACGGTCGCATCGAGTTCGATGAGTGGGTTACTTATACTGAGGATGGCCTTCCAGGTGTACACAACTCATACTTCTATGGTACTAAGGGCGAGCACCGTATCTATATTACATGGGTAGGTGAGGATGGTAACTTCCACGAGCCATTCGTATTCAACCCAACTACAGGTCTTGAGGAGGAGTTGAATGCTGAGAACTTCCCTGGTTACTTTATGTAGTGGCTGTATAGAGAAGCTTTGTTATACAACTTCTTATAATATACAAACAAATAGAGCGTCTGAATTGTCAGACGCTCTATTTGTTCTTATATCCAAGCCTTTAGGTTTTTACTCAATCAACTCCTTAAGGCGTGCAAAGATGCTTGCGCGTAGCTTGCGGAGTCTCGATATTGAGTCTCTGTTCTTCGGGGCGTTGTAGGCGCATGCACCCTTGAACTTCTGGAAAAGACGCATGTAGTTCCATGCAAGTATAAACATTACAGGGAAGGCTACAAAGTAACCCAATGCCCACCAGAAGCCAAACATTATCCATAGCGCGATAACGGGGATAAACAAGCATATAGGCACCGATACAAGTGCGCTAACACCCACATTAAACGAGCTTACGAACATCTGATCCTTGATAAGTCGCTTAAGAAATATCTTAGGGATGATAAATAGCAGTCCCGTAGGTATTATCGAGGCGGCGAAGATTGGCAGTAGGGCAAGTAGACCCAAGGCGCGGAGTGTCACACCACCCAATCCCGTGTTGTGCACAAAGAGCCAGTCGCGTATGCCCAAGCGCTTATACTCCTCGCTAAGGTGCTTAACATCCACATATATGCTCTCCATCTGTTCTCCGTTTGTAGCGTAAGCCTTTTGTAGCTCATCCACAAGGCGTTGGTCAGAGCGTAGGCGCGAAGGTAGAAAGTTATGCCTAAAGCCGTGTTCTTTGGCGTAACGCTTGCCGAAGTGGCTCTCACGCAGAAAGTCTATCTGGTCGTAGTGTTCAAGGTCTTCGATATGGAGCATCATCTCCTGAATCTTACCGCGCACAAGCTCGTTAATCTCCGCCATGGTCTCGCGTGGCGCACTCTGATACCTCTCATAGTATGGCTTTAGAGATATAGGTTCACCAAACTTTATAAGCATATCTGTGCGGGCATGGAAGTAGTTTGAGTAGTGGTTGCATGAGGGCAACACCATAACATCCTGCTCGAAGCCCATGCGCTCGGCAGCCTCAAAGGCGATGCGTAGGTAGCCAATTTTGAAGTTGCCCAACCAGTGCTTATCCTGATGGTCAGCCTCGGGGTAGAGCATCACGGTCTCGCCATCCGTAAGGGCTTGACCAGCAGCATCTATAGTCGACTTGTTGTTGTTTATTGCAGCGAAACCCTCATGGCTCATGCGGTATGCTGGGAGTAGTCCCATGGCGCGTAGAGCCTTGTTAAATAGCGGGTTGTTAAATACATTTGCGCGTGCCAAGAAGTTCATTCTTCGGTCCGTAAGCTTTAGACATACGCATAGTGGGTCGTTCAGGCAGTTCTGGTGGTTCGATACAACAACCAAAGGAGTGCCGTCTATAGGCACATTCTCGATGCCGATGATATGCTCTCGACGGAAATAAAGACCTGAGTTTACATATTGCAAATAGGTGCGAAATGTCTTCAAAAATAGTGAATGATCGCGTGGTGTTCTCTTCCTAACCATAGTTTATCTCTTAAATTGTATCTTCAAATATACGAAAAATATTGATTATAGATCACAGTTTATAGCTGAAATATCGCCTTTGGTGCTAATTTTAGGTATAAATACCAATAGGCTATGCCATTTCTCTGCTAATTCTAACCCTCTTCTATATGTCAAAAAAAAACTCCTCTATGGCCTTGCTGTTTGAGAATTGTTTTGTACCTTTGCATCTATGGAGTTGTCTTTTGAATATAAAGATATTAAGCTTGCCTATATGGTTGAGGGCGAGGGAGATACGATAGTGCTACTGCATGGCTGGGGATGTGATAAGAGCATCTGGCGTAGGACTGCCGAGTTCTTAGTGCCACATTTTAGGGTCGTGTCGGTAGATTTTGCAGGTTTTGGTTCCAGCCAAGAGCCAAGTTCAGTATGGGGTGTCGAGGAGTATACACGCTCTATCGAGGCGTTGCTCTCGTCGCTTGGTGTGGTGCGTCCAACACTCTGTGGTCACTCCTTTGGTGGTCGTGTGTCGATACTCTATGCCTCGCGTAACGAGGTTGCGAGTGTTGTGCTTACGGATGCTGCAGGTGTTAAGCCACGCCGCTCGTTCAGCTACTACCGCAAGGTCTATACCTACAAGCTTATGAAGCGCCTTATGCCGCTGCTCATAGGCGATAAGAAGGCGCAGATGCTTCTTGATCAGCGCAGGGCTAAGTCGGGCTCTTCGGACTATAACCGTGCTACGCCGATGATGCGAGCTATACTCTCGAAGTGCGTAAACGAGGATTTGTGCCACGCCATGCCTAAAATTACTGCACCTACGCTTCTGTTCTGGGGCGATATGGACACCGCAACGCCAATAGCGGATGCTCACACCATGGAGCGTCTTATCCCTAATGCCGGGTTGGTTGTTGCCGAGGGCGCGGGACACTTCGCCTTCTTGGAGCAGGAGGAGTTGTGGCGCGGAGCATTAAAATCATTCTTAAAAATTAAGTAACGATGTTTATCCTTACGACCATTCTAATGGAGCATATATACCATCTTGTATGGCTTGTTTTTCTCTTGGCTACGATGCGCTACTCGGTGCAGATGTTCCAGCAGAATAGCTATCGTGTCGAGCGTTATAACCGCTGGCTACGCTCTACAGGAGAGTGGCATTCGAGAGCAAATCTTTTGGCGTTGCTCTCTGCGGTTGTCTATATCTTCACAACGCATGAGGCGGTGTTGACCATCTTTGGTGTATGGATGTTGGTTATTGCTATTGCCGAGTTCTCGATAAAGTATAAGATACCTATCGCCTATACTATGCGTGTCAAGCGACTCTTCGCTACGCGCTTTCTGCTCACCTTTGCCGTAGTTACGCTTGTGCATATCTACGCTATTGAGTACACCCCGGTGGCGATGATGCTACTATGCTTCGACTATTGGACTATTGTTGCTAATGCTATAAATAGACCTTTGGAGCAGGCGATAACACGCTGGTACTATAACGATGCTAAGCGTAAGTTGCGCGCTATGCCTAACCTCAAAATTATAGGCATCACGGGTAGCTTTGGCAAGACCTCGACAAAGAATTTCCTCTATCGTGTGCTCTCGGAGAGGTATAATGTCTTGATGACACCTGGTAACTTCAACACAACCTTGGGCGTTGTGCGCACCATTCGTGAGCATCTTAAGCCTCATCACGAGGTCTTTATCGTGGAGATGGGTGCTAAGCAGAAGGGTGATATCAAGGAGATTTGTGACCTTGTGGAGCCAGAGATTGGTATTGTTACCTCGGTGGGCGAGATGCACCTCGAAACATTTGGCACGGTGGAGAGCGTTGCCCGCACGAAGTTCGAGCTTATAGATGCCTTGCCTGAGGGTGGCTTGGGCGTTGTAAATATCGACTCACAAGCAGCATATAACCATATCAAGGAGCATGGATATAGTGTTAAGAGTTATGCTGTGGATAATCTCGAGGCCGATTGTCGCGCTACCAACATTCTCTATTCGGCTTCCGAGAGTCGCTTTGATGTCGAGTCACGCGATAGGGTAGATGAGGGCTATGCAACACATATCCTCGGTAGGGGTAACATCCTAAATATCACTGCTGCGTTGGCTGTTGCCGAGCATCTTGGAATCTCGGTGGAGGCACGCCGCCGTGCAGTGCGTCAGATTGAGCAGGTGGAGCACCGCCTAAGCATGCGCCGTAACGGCGGTATCACAATCCTTGACGATGCCTATAACTCGAACCCTGAGGGTGCGCGTATGGCCTTGGAGGTGTTGTTGGGCTTCGCAACGGAGGGTAAGCGCTATGTTGTGACACCAGGTTTTGTGGAGATGGGCGCTAAGCAGTATGAGAATAATAGAGCCTTCGGCGTAGATATCTCAAAGTCGAGAGTCGATGGCGTATATGTTGTTAATGAGGTCAACCGTGCAGCTATCACCGAGGGTCTGCGCTCGGGTGGTTATCCCGATGCTCAGGTGGAGTGTGTAGCCTCCTTTACTGAGGCTATGTCGTCGCTACAACCTAAGCTTAAGGTGGGTGATGTGCTTCTCTATGAGAATGACCTTCCCGACTCATTTAAGTAAACGATAAACAAAAAGATATATGAAAATCAATGTAGGTGTAATTTTTGGTGGTCGTTCTGTGGAGAACGAGATTTCTGTTATTACCGCAGCACAGACCATGGCGGCGATGAATACCGAGAAGTATAACATCGTGCCTATCTATATTTCTAAGGAGGGACACTGGTATACAGGTGATAAGCTTCGTACCACAGATAACTACCGCGATATGAAGGCGTTGCTCGCCTCTGTAGAGGAGGTCTACTTCCGCCCAGTCTATGGCGATAATAACCTCTATAAGGTGCGTAAGCCTCTCTTTGGCAGCGCTGTAGTTACCTCGATAGATGTTATCCTTCCATGCTTGCATGGTACATCAGGCGAGGACGGCTCGTTCCAGGGACTTATCGAGATGACGGGTATCCCTTATGCTTGTCCTAATCCTCTTGCTTCGGCAAATGGTATGGATAAGATTACCATGAAGATGATACTTAAGGAGAGCGGCATCCCTGTCGTCGACTATGCGTGGTTCTCGGATAAGGAGTGGCTTTCGGAGCGTGAGGCGTGTATCGAGCGCTCGGAGGCTCTAAACTACCCACTTATTGTTAAGCCTGCGAACCTTGGTTCATCTGTAGGTATCAAGGCGGTGCACAATCGTGAGGAGCTTGTTGATGCTGTGGATAATGCCATTAAGTACTCTAAGCGTATCATCATCGAGACGCTTATCGAGCAACTTAAGGAGATTAACTGCTCGGTGCTTGGTGACTACTACGACTGTGAGGCTTCGGTATGTGAGGCGCCTGTGCGTAGCGGTGAGATCCTTAGCTACGAGGATAAGTACTTGGGCGGTGGTAAGAATAAGCCTTCTGAGGGTATGCACTCAACTGTCCGCGAGATACCTGCGCGCCTACCTGAGGATGTTACAGCCTTTATCCGTAAGACTGCTTGCGAGACCTTCCGTGTCTTGGCATGTGACGGTGTGTCGCGTATCGACTTTATGATTAACGAGGCTAACGGCGGCATCTATGTTAATGAGATTAACACTATCCCCGGTTCGTTGTCGTTCTACTTGTGGGAGGCTACGGGTGTTAAGTTCGACGAGCTTGTTGACCGCCTTATCGCAGTGGCGTTTAAGCGTAAGCGTGACTCAGAGTTCAAGACTACATCATACTCTGAGAATATCTTCGCCTACCAGGCTAAGCATGGCGCTAAGTTTGGTGGCTCTAAGGGTAGCAAAAACTAATCTCTGTGGAGTATGACAGCACTTTATAATAATATTATCTTCGGTCCTATTCGTTCGCGCCGCTTGGGCCTATCGTTGGGCGTAAATCTCCTTCCCGTTGAGTCTAAGCTGTGTAGCTTTGACTGTATCTATTGTGAGTGTGGCTGGAATGATGAGCATCCAGGTAAGCGCCGCTTCAATGCGCGTGAGGATGTTGCCCAGATGCTTGATGAGACCCTCGCTCGTATGGTTGCTGAGGGTACACCTCCCGATGTAATCACCTTTGCAGGTAATGGCGAGCCTACCATGCACCCCGATTTTGAGCATATCATAGATGATACTATTGCCTTGCGCGATAAACACTGCCCTAATGCTAAGGTCTCGGTGCTCTCGAACGCTACGCAGATACACCGTGAGGATGTGCGCCGTGCACTGCTTCGTGTCGATAACAATATTCTTAAGCTCGACTCAGCCTTCGATGCTACTGTGCAGCTTGTGAATAAGCCACAGGGTAACTATACCGTTGCCCGCACCGTGGAGTTGTTGAAGAGCTTCGGTGGTGAACTTATCGTGCAGACGATGTTCCTCCGTGGCGAGTATCTTGGCAAGCGTGTGGATAATACAACGCCAGAGGAGGTTGAGGCATGGTTGCGCCTTATTGAGGAGATAAAGCCTAAGCAGGTTATGGTCTACTCGCTCGATCGTGATACACCTTGTAAGACCCTTGAGAAGGTAGAGAAGGATGAACTTCGTGAGATTGCTGTTCGCGTTGAGGCGTTGGGTATCGCATGTTCAGTAGCATAAACAATATAAGTATATAGATTATGGAATTTGAAGGAAAAGTATTAGAAATTCTACCTCCAGTAAGTGGCCAGTCGGCTCGTGGTACCTGGGAGCGTCAGACCGTTGTCTTCGAGCAGGCTAACAAGCAGTTCGGTAAGGAGGTAGCTGTGACATTTATGAATAAGGGACAGGATGTTTCTGGCCTTCGTGTTGGTGAGAGCTATACCGTGTCGTTCGATATCGAGTCGCGTAACTATCAGGGTCGCTGGTACACCGATGTTCGTGCATGGCGTGTCCAGTCTCTCCAGCCACAGATGCAGTCTCAGCCACCTGTCCAGGACCTCCCACCATTCCTTGAGGAGCCTATGGCTTCAGCAGGCGCTGGCGTTGTGGATGATATACCATTTTAGTGGAGTGTAACGGGTAGAACTACTACCTTATAGATAGTGCCGATGGAGGGGTGATTTTGCCACTTTGTCGGCACTCTTTGTTTGGTGTCGTATGAGACATTGCCTATGATATAAAACAAAAAAAGAAGCTGTCTAACAAGGCTTCTTTAGCGTTGCACTTGCTCTCAAAATGCTCATTTACGCCTAGTAAACTCCGCTTTTTCGAGCTTCGTGCGCCTAAAATTAGCTCTTGTTATACAACTTCACAATAAAAAAGTGACTGTCCATTAACTTGTTGGACAGTCACTTTTTCTTTGTGCTTTTAGAAGCTTACTCAGCCATAGGAACTACGCTTACATAAGACTTACCAGAAGACTTCTTGCAGAAGCTAACTGTACCGTCAACCAATGCAAAAAGTGTGTGGTCCTTACCCATACCCACGTTCTCACCTGGGTTGTGTACTGTACCGCGCTGACGAACGATAATGTTACCCGCCTTAGCGAACTGACCACCGAAAAGCTTTACACCGAG
>JAFYRL010000175.1 GCA_017546975.1 Alistipes sp. | reverse complement strand
GGTTCATGTGCACGTTTTACCAAAAGAACTTTTAATTTGTTATCTTTAATCGTAAAAATAACTACGTCAGTGGTAATTTCATGCGTTTTCGTCTCTTTAAACATACATCCTCAGCTGTTCTTATCTTATATTTATTTTAAAATAAACAAAGCGCATTGTTAATCTTTTTGATAAAAATTTACAAAATGCGCTTTGGTTTTAACCTTACTAAAATTTTTAGACTTTAGATTGCACCTGACAAAGAAACAAATGGAAGTTTATCTGTATAGCTATTATTGATTCACATATTTATTAGAACAGATTTTGTAAACAGAAACTGTGAAGCGTTGTAAAAAACACTTACTCAGCCACGATGTAGGTGCGTCATCGTTTTACAGAAATAAATAAAAAAGCAATAGGCGGGAGTCTCACGACTGCCGCCTATACCCCAGAAACAAGTTCTGTTTAATATAAATTATTGCGCAAGCACAATTCCGTATCCAAACTACTAACTCTGCCACACCGCTGGAGCAGTCATAGTTTTTACAGAAATAAACAAAAACGAGCGAAATTAGAAGTGACCCCACAAGTTTAGACTCACAACTTATGGGGTCACTTCCGTTTATGCCCCTCCTTTGTCAAAGGAGGGGATGGGGAGGAATGTGAATATAATCGGAGCCATCGGCTCTCGACTGCCGCTCGCTTTCCAGAAACAAATTCTCATAAACACTTTAGCGAAGCACCTTTTCTAAACTACTAACTCTCCTTAAGGTTTGAGCAGAGCAAGAGTAGGTATGTGGTGGCAATGCCGAAGGCATCGAGTTGGAGTGTTGGGCTATGGGGAGTTTACTCACTGATAGCCACAATACTCCAACTTGTTGTATTGCATAGCAATATGCCACCACAGACAACCTCGCCGATAACTTTGCCACGCCGCGGGAGCAGTCATAGTTAATTTTAGAAAACTTGCTAATAAACAAAGAATTAGGCGGGAGTCATCACGACTGCCGCCTATCCTCTTTACAGAAGCAAGTTCCGTAAAATTAACTACTAACCCAAACTTAAATAAATGAAGAAACCTAGTGGTTTTCAACCACTTATCGTATTATTTTACAAATACCTTGCCAAGGTAATTTGCCAAACAGTTCTTTCAAAAAAGATGGTGGGACTTCGCAGTTGCACCATCCTAAAAACTACTAACCCAAACTTGTTTCGGCAAAACTGCTTCTGCACGAAACTAATAAATGAAGAAACCTAACTACTCAATAGCCACGGTCGTATCGTAGAGGCCGTCTCTATCGCATAGCTATTCGTTTTACTTGCAAAACCCATACCATTAACGGAGGGCGAAGAATATTTATTGCGCAGTATGGATGGATTTCAACATTATGACCTCTTTTTACCATTATTGACCCAATATTTACGACCGTACATGACAACCTTGTCATACATTATAGCAAGCACCGCGCCTTAGCCCACTACCCTACAAAGTCGTGTCATTTTGTAAATCCGTAAACTTTTGCTAACTTTGTTAGAAATCTTTTGATTTTGCACTATTAACAACAAAGCGACTTAGATATGAGAGAGTTCAAAAGAGTTATACTTTCACTAACTACACTATTTACCATATCGTGTGGCGTGGCTGAGAAGTACAGCGCCAACGACGACCTTATACTTTGGTACGACCAACCAGCCAAGTATTGGGTCGAGGCACTGCCATTGGGTAATGGTAGGCTCGGTGCCATGCTTGCCGGTGGCGTAACAAAGGAGTATATAGGTCTCAACGAGGAGAGTATGTGGAGTGGAGGTGTTCAGCATACAGACAATCCTGAGGCGCTGGCATGGCTACCACATATCCGTGCTGCGCTATTGGAGGGAGATAACCGCCGTGCTGAGGAGCTTATGTATCGTCACTTCACCTGTTCAGGTGGAGGCTCTGCATCGCCAGAGTATGGTTGTTACCAGATGCTTGCCAACCTATATATTGATACAGATATTGCGGAGAGTGCCGAGATTAGTGATTATCGCCGTGACCTACGCCTGCGCGATGCTATTGCCACAACATCATTCAGGGCCGACAGCGTAGAGCATCGCAGAGAGTACTTCACCTCATTAAGTGATAATGTCATGGCGATGCACTACACAGCATCAGCACCTACAAACTATCGCATAAAGCTATGGCGTCCTGAGAATGTCACTACCAAGACCGACAGCCTCGGTGTATCTATATATGGAATGCTACCAAGTGGTAGCGATAAGCCTGGCGTGGAGTATTATACCCGCATGCAGATTATTACAGATAGCAGCATCGCCGCAGATGACGACTATATATATATAACAGGTGCAATAGATATAGAGATCTATATCTCCGCTGCCACGACTTACTCTGTAACAGAGCCGCACAATGAGGTTAACACGACTATAAATCAAGCTATAGCAAAGGGTTATAACACTCTACGCAGCGAGCATATAGCCAAGTATCGTGAACTCTTTGACCGTGTGGAGATAGACCTCGGCACGCAGCGCCTTGATATACCTACCGACCGAAGAATTGAGGAGTATGCAACTACGGGTGCAGATGCCGCCCTCGCAGCACTCTATGCTCAGTACGGTCGCTACCTTCTTATATCATCGGCGTATAATGCCGTGCTACCCCCAAATCTGCAAGGTATATGGGCAGGTGGTGTATGGACACCATGGAACGGAGATATGCACCTTAATATAAACCAGCAGATGAACCACTGGCCTCTTGAGGTGGGTAACTTAGGCGAACTTATTGAGCCTTTAACGCGATATGTCGAGGGCTTAGCCATATCGGGAGAACATACAGCTCGTCACTTCTACGATGCTGATGGTTGGTGCTCACATATTCTTGCGAATGCATGGAACTTTACCTCGCCATCTGAGGACCCATCGTGGGGTGCGACAAACACCTGCGGCGCATGGATATCACTACACCTTTGGGAGCACTACCTCTACAGTGGGGATAGGGAGTATCTTGAGCGTGTATACCCACTTATGCGCGGTGCAGCACTCTTTCTGCGCTCGATACTTATCGAGGAGCCCGATAGTGGCTATCTCGTTACCGCGCCTACAACATCCCCGGAGAATGGTTTCTACCTCAACGATAAGGATGCTGAGGCGGGCGTGGTGACACACATCTGCATGGGCTCAACAATGGACAATCAGATTACACGCGAGATATTTAGCGCTGTAATCTCGGCAGCCGAGATATTGGAGTGCGACAAGGAGGTTAGTGAGGATTTAAGCTACGCCTTATCGCGCCTTGTACCTATGCGCATATCATCAGATGGTCGTATCATGGAGTGGATGGAGGAGTACCGCGAGGCGGAGCCTGAGCATCGTCATGTATCACACCTTTTTGGTCTCTACCCTGCCGCACAGATTAACCACTCCACACCTGAACTTATGGAGACAGCACGCCGCACCCTTGAGGTGCGTGGCGATGGTGGCACAGGATGGTCACGCGCATGGAAGATATGCTTCTGGGCACGCATAGGTGACGGCAACCGCGCCGAGAGACTTCTACGCTCGCTCCTTGAGCCTGCCTTGGTCAACGGCATGGAGAGGGGTGGCACATACCCTAACCTCTTCTGCGCACACCCTCCATTCCAGATTGATGGCAACTTTGGTGGCGCAGCGGGTATCATGGAGATGCTTCTACAGAGCCATGACAGCGTCATAGATATACTCCCTGCCCTACCAGATAATTGGTCAAGTGGCTCGTTCCGAGGCCTTCGTGCGCGCGGAGGCATTACAATAGATTGCACCTGGGAGCAGGGCAGCGTGGTTAGCGTATCTGTAGTTTCCGATCATGACTGCACCATCACGCTACGCCTACCTGACGGCACGCAACATAGGCTCGATTGCAAGGGTGGCAAATATGCAAAAGTTAGCAAATAACAGCATAAAAATCATAAATAGCGGCATCGAGATAGGATTTTTACGATAAAGATATAAGGTCTGCACTTGATTTTTGATAAACGAAGATAAAATCTAAAAAATTTTATATACATTTGTAGCCGTAAAATTATGCCACTATATGATGTGGTCTAAAATATATGATTATGAGTAACACATTGGTTGTTGTAGGCGCACAGTGGGGCGACGAAGGAAAGGGTAAAATTACAGACTTCTATGCAGGTGATGCTGATGTCGTAGTGCGTCATCAGGGTGGTAACAACGCAGGTCACACCATCGTTTTCGATGGCAAGAAGTTTGCCTTGCAGTCTATACCATCGGGTGTCTTCAATCCACACATTATAAATGTAATGGCCAACGGCATGGTTATCAACCCTGTATCGTTGCTTGAGGAGCTTGACCGCTTGCATAAGGCAGGTATTACTGACTATAAGCTCTATATCTCTGATCGTGCAGCATGTGTGATGCCATATCACGCAATGCTTGACGGTGCTTATGAGGCCCTTAAGGGTGGCCGCCAGATTGGTACAACAAAGAAGGGTATCGGCCCTGCATATACAGATAAGTATAGCCGTGTTGGCATCCGTATGGGTGACCTTCTTGATAAGGAGTACTTCGCAGAGCGTTTGAAGGATGCCCTTGCTCAGAAGAATATCGAGCTTCAGGCACTCGGCATGGAGCCATGCGACTTCGATACTATTTACAATCAGTACCTTGCACTCGGTGAGCAGCTTCGCCCAATGATTTGCGATACATCTGTACTTCTCAACCGCCTTGTTGAGGAGGGTAAGAAGGTATTGTTTGAGGGTGCTCAGGGTGTTATGCTCTGCATTGACCATGGTACATATCCATTCGTAACATCATCAAGCCCTACAGCTGCGAGTGTTCCTGTGAACACAGGTCTTGCACCACGCTATGTAGACAATGTTATGGGTGTGGCTAAGGCATATACTACTCGCGTTGGTGAGGGCCCATTCCCTACTGAGCTCTTCGATGAGCGTGCTGAGTATATCCGTGAGCGCGGTCATGAGTATGGTACAGTTACAGGTCGTCCACGCCGTGTGGGTTGGTTGGATGCTGTGGTATTGAACCATGTACGCCGCATCAGTGGTCTTAACTATCTCTCACTTATGCTCTTCGATGTTCTCTCAGGTCTTGAGAAGATTAGAATCTGTACAGGCTATAAGCTCGATGGCGAGCATATCGACTATGTACCATCAACTATCGCACAGCTTGAGCGCGTTGAGGCTGAGTATATCGAGCTTGACGGCTGGTCAGAGGATATCACAGCTATCAAGAGCTACGATGAGCTACCAGCAAATGCTAAGGCATATATCGCCAAGGTTGAGGAGCTTACTCGTACTGAGGTTGCAGTAGTCTCTGTAGGTCCAGATCGTGAGCAGACAATTATCAGAAAGCAGATTTTCTAATCTGTAAACATAATATAATATAGGTATCGCGAGTGTACGCTTTGTACGCCCGCGATATTATTTTTGTGGGGTATTGCAGTGCAGGGGTGGGTAGTTATGGGTAGAGTAGGTAAGCGCGAGCATTATTTATCTGCACGGCCATGTATGGCGCAAGGTAGCGGCAACGCGGGCTAACGCACGCCCTAATACCTATTGTACTCAAAGTACCCAATAATACCCACTATACCCACATACTGTACTAATTAAGACGCGTCACAGACACCATACCCTTGAGGCGAAACTTCGTAATGCCTCTACTTTGCTGCGGTTCACTTTTTACTTCACAAAAAAGAGTTGCCCAACCCGAAGGTTGGACAACCCCAAATTTAGCGCTTAGCTTAAAATTACTTAACAACGATTACGCCATTCTCCTCTACGAAGAACTGAGCGTCAGCACCACCGTTAAGAACTGCCAAAGCAGCGTCAACAGTAACAACAGCGTTATCAGCAACATTCAAAAGCTTACCATTGTTGTAGTAGTAGCTATTAGTGTTCTTGTTTGAACCCTGGTAAACCTTCTTAGCTGAAGTGATCTCACCTGCGTTCAAGCAACAGTTAGCAGTATCGTTAGCACCATACTGAGCCTTAGGAGCGATAGCACCAGCGCCATCAGCACCATTAACAGCACCTGCGTTATAACAGTAGTTTGCAGTAACATTACCATACAAGCTATAACCGATACCAGCTGCGTAGCTCTGCTCAGCTGTGATAGCACCGAAGTTAGCGCAGTAGTTGAATGTAGCAGCCTTGCTTGGAGTCTGACCAAGGATACCTGCTGCAGAAGAGTTAGCATTATCCTTAGTTGTTGTTACATCACCATAGTTGTAGCAGTACTCGAATTTAGCAACAGCAGTAGAAGTACCAGCGATACCAGATGAAGCCTCAGTACCGTTACCCACGATTGTACCGTAGTTTACAGCATTCTTAACAGTACCTGCAACACGGTTAGTAATACCAGCAGCACTGAGAGAACCTGTAATATTACCATAATTTACTACATTC
>JAFYRL010000174.1 GCA_017546975.1 Alistipes sp. | reverse complement strand
TCTTCTTGTCGCGATAGCATAACATATTCTTATATGCTATAAAGTTACAAAAAAATCTGCACATAGCCATACAATATAGTGACTATGTGCAGACTTGAATTGTTAAAAAAGGAGCCGATAAGCACTTTTTCAGTGCCCTCACGCACGTTGCCTCCTTCTTTTTATCTCATATATTCTGTACACTATAGGCCGCACAAGTCAGCACCATATAGATACTCCTATTATATATATATACTCTTACCGAACGCACTATCTATCTCATTCAATCTTATCCTATCCTCTGCATCCTATAATATCCTATCTCATCTCATCCTATCCTGTCTCGCCCTAGCATATTCTATTATATCCTCTTCCATCCTATCCTCCCCTATCCAAGAATATCCTATTGCATCCTATAATATCCTATGCTATCAGCCCCACAAGCCTCGGATCAGAAGCAGTAACCCAATCGGATACTAAAGCTCAAAGCAATATTCTCATTCTTCGTACCGAGCACATTCCAAAGCGCAAAGCCGTGGTGATAGCCCGTCTCTGCAGGTGTACCGAAAGCATAGCCTCCGCCTACCCAACCATCCACTACAAGGCGCTTATATGTCATCTGATAGCCAGTAGTAGCCAGTAAGGCTCCCATACGTGCCGGAGTACGAAGCATCGTCTCCTGAGCATTATAATTATAGTGAGAATAGATTGCCTCAGGGCGCACATAGAATCCTGTCAGACCACCCTGGTAGTTATCACCCAGGAAGAACTTGTGCGAGTAGCGCATCGTGAAGCCAAGCGGCTTGTTTTGAAACTTATCATATCCTGCACCAATCATACTCGTACAAATCTCTGCCGACTGACGATTAGGAAGCACACGCTCATATGAAATCTTCGTGCTACCAGTCACCCACGAAAGGAAAGTCACTTTCACCGCATTATTATATCCCTCACTAGCTACACTGCTCGTAACACTGCACAAAGCCACTACCAGCAAGCACAACCCTCTCAAAACTCGATTCTTTATCATTTCTCTACACTTTTTAATATTCAATACCCATAATAAGATCTCACTCCGAAATCATCCGCAAAAATAGTTCTATTCCCCCAATATTCCAAGCAAAAGTCCCACACGCAATAAGATAATAGCATACGACCTCTTAATTCATTGAGACACCTCGGAATCCTATATCCTAAGACTCTCATAGCTCCCCTAGCCCCCTAGTCTTTCCTAGATCTCCCTAGGGCTACCTAGCTCCTTACTAGAGCCTCTAGATTTTCTAGATTATCTAGAATGCCTAGGAATCTCTAGCAATTCTAGGCATTCCTAGTTCCTCCTAGACTCTCTATCCTCCCTAGATTCTCCCAGTTGATCCTCCCTCGTCCTGGCGTATATCCATAAACAACAAGAGGAGTCATCCTTCTGGACAACTCCTCTCATCAAAAACGGCGGCTACCTACTCTCCCACAAACGCAGTACCATCGGCGCGGTCGGGCTTAACTTCTCTGTTCGGAATGGGAAGAGGTGGAACCC
>JAFYRL010000019.1 GCA_017546975.1 Alistipes sp. | reverse complement strand
GATGTCTAACGGCATGGGGATAATCTGATAGTTCGCTTCTTTTACCTCCGTGCAGGAGAACATCATCAGTCCTGCCACGGACAGGCCAATAAGACCCAATAGCTTGTTTTTCAGTGTCATGTTAGTAAGGTTTTATCAATCCTAAGTTTAGCAGCACTATAATTAAATTGTCTCTGTATGTGTTTGTGCAACATCTTGTTGTAAGTGTTTTGCCATATCTGATTTATCACTTACCTTAGTGCTGCAAAAAGCAACTGATAATCATCAACGACGTGGCGAAGTTACAAATAAAATCTGAAGAACTCATCCCTTTTGGCTGTATTTTTTTCGGTCATGGAGTGATTTGACTCTGATTTTCTTTCAGTTAATGACCGCATACTATTAAGGGCGGAGATACATTCTACGGCTATAAGAACCACGCAAAGGCGAATGTCACAATGACAAACCTTACCTACAACATAGCACGCTTAACACAAATTAATAGATACCACAAGGAGTGGATAACTGTGTAGACATTAAAACTTCACGCGATTGAAATTCAGTAGATTACCACCCTCCCCAAAAAAGACACTAAAAATTGTAAAAAAATAGAAAAAGTTTTGCTACTTTTGTAAAAACAAAATCACATTAGCGGTAGCCTTAAAGAGGTTCTGACTACTCACTAATGGTAAATTGAATTTATAGAACCTCCCTTCAACTATTTCTAACAAACATTTTTTATTAATTTAAAATCAACAGACATGAAAAAGAATTTACGCATGCTGTGTATGAGCATTGTTGCTGCATTCTCTGTGGCTGGCTTTGCTCAAACGGACGTGACCAACAAGCTGCTCAATCCGGACATGGAGAAGGGTGTGTTTGGTTGGGATGTGGCTTTTCAAAGTGACATCTGGAAGAAGGGCGCAAAGAGCCAAGCCAATTCTGCAGGTTATCACGGAGTAACCAATTCAATCGTAGAGGTGTGGAGATACAACAATGGTCCGATGACCGACAACTCTATCTCACAGACTGTAAGAAATTTGCCTAATGGTACCTACGTGTTCGGTGCTTACATGTTGGCAAACAATGACGAGAGAGCAAACATCCGCGAGACCATTGTGGGTGTAAACATGTTTGCAAACGGAGACTCTGTTCCAGTGGCTACCAACCGCGTTGAGGGTATGGATACCATTTGGGCTCACACTGCTAAGTTTACTGTAGCAACTAAAGTTACTGACGGTACCTTGAAGGTTGGTGTGGATGTAAAGGAAACCAACGTGAACTTCACCGTGATGGACAACGCTACACTCTACTACTTCGGTGATATGGAGCCTGCAGCTGCACTCGATGAGATGGCTAAGATTGATATTGCCGCCACCATCGCTATCGCTGACACCTGCTTGCCTCATAAGATGAATACAGAGACTTTGGACTACCTCAACTCTGTAATCGAGGCTGGTAAGGCTATGACAAGTGCTGCAGATGCTTTCACTACCGACGAGAATCTCTACTGGGGTATCCGTCAAGCAGTGAAGTCTATCAAGGCTTACAACAAGTTGGGTGCAGCACTGGAGCACGCTGAATATGTTGCCGCTCAGACATGGAGCGAGGATGTAGATGAGATCGTGGAGGCTCTCAATACCATGAAAGCGCTTTTGGCTGAGTTCAAGGAGAAGTATGATGCTGGTACAGCACTCAATGAAGAGGCTACCGTATGGGCTGACTCCCTTAAGGAGGCTACAGCACTCGTAGAACTCGACAGCTGCTACATCATCGCTGAGGAGTACTTTGCTATGCTTGATGAGCTTCCCGCTGGAGATCAACTTGGCGAGTATGCATACGTAGATATTGAAAAAGGTGAGGACATTTATTATGACATCATGCTTGTTCTCTCTGCGGCTTTCGAAGGCACTATTTCTGCAGTTGATGCAAAGGCTCAGTGTGAAAGCAAGTTTGCTCAGATTCAGAAGATTATTGATACTCCTATCGACTACGCTAAGTTCCCCATCGTTATCAATCGTAGTACCACTACTAAGATTAACAAGTATTATTTGATGGAGGGTACTGTTGCCAACAGTAGAAATATCGCAACCTTTACATCACCTCTCTATCGCTTCACTGAGCCTTTGACAACAATCCGCTTCACTGTGAAGGAGTCCGGTAACAACCAGACTAACAACGGTAGCCTATACCCCTTCTTCAGTCTTGGTGAGTTGGAGCTCTTCGATGAGGAGGGTGAAAAGATTACACTCACCGTAGAGAACCTCTATACTAATGCTTGTCACAATACGTTGAACAACGCCAATGATGGTCAGGGTCTCCCTGGTTTGATTGATGGTAACTACGATACTTTCTTCCACTCTACATATGGTGTTAACAAGCCTAATGAGAACCACTATATCGAGGTTACTTTCCCTGAGGATAAGGAGTACTACAGCTTCAGCTTCATGATGACAGGCCGATACTATACTGACGCGGACATCAACCGCCAGTTCCCTGCTGTGCTTGACATTCGCTATGTATCTGACGCCGTCAACGAGTTGAAGGATGCTATCATGGAGGTTGATAACAAGAATCCTTATCAGGGCAATACTCCTGGTTTCTACAACACCGACGTAAATGTTTACTACAATGCTGTAGCCCATGCTAAGGAACTCGCTGAGGCTGACTATGCATCTGACAGCGATATTGCTGAGGCTATCGATGCCCTCTATGCATCTGTAAAGGCTCTCGAGGACAACTTCGTGATGCCCGATCCCGCAAAGAAGTACCGTGTGGTATCCGGCTTCAACAGCTTCTTTATCAACCAGGGTGTGATGAAGGCTATGACAATCCACACTACCGACTCACTCCGTCCCAACTGGTTGTGGTGGGAGAATGCAGCACCCGAGGCTGATGATCAGGAGTTCATGTTCGAGGCTATCCCCAACGATGAAGGCAAGCCCTTCTACGCTATGAGACATGCTAAGTCTGGTCTCTGTGTTTGTGACGATGGTTCTGCATATGGCAACAATAACCAAATCATCTTCTCATTGTCAGAAGAGCGCGTTGATACCTTCGAGCTCCGCTCACTCGGCTATGGCCAGTTTGCTTTCGTACGCGATGGTAACGGTAGCTCTATGCTCCACACACTCAACCACAACAGTGCTAATCCTACAACAAACAAGGGTACTCACGAAGGTAGTATCAATGGTGTTACCTCAGCAATGATTATCTGGAGTGGTGGTACTAACGACGCATCAAGCTGGTACATCCGCGAAATGATGGAGCTTCCCTATGCTGCCAAGAGCTTGACAGACCTCGACTTCAAGTCAGAGTCTCTCTCACTCTATAAGGGCATAAACAGCATCACCCTCACAGCTGATAAGGAGTGTGCATTCAATGACCTCAAGATTTACGACATCCTTAGCAACGAGCTCGAGCCCACTAGTGTTAAGGTAAATGGCAATGTTGCTGTTGTTACTCTCGAGGCAGATGTTGAGACATTCACATTCGCCTTCACCAATGCTGAGGGTGTAGCTACTGTAACTGTTGATGGTGAGTCTAACGGTATTGGAGTTCTTCAGAACACTTACAACCAGGTACTTGCTATCGCTCCTGTTGAGGGTGATGAGGTTGGTCAGGTGAGCGACCTCTCTGAGTACAATGAAGCAATCATGAATGCTGAGTATATCTTGGAGAATGGTGGTAGCAAGGCAGAGGTGGCAGCTGCAACAGTTGCTCTCGACTCTGCTAAGGCGCACATCGCATACAACTTGCCGAAGGAGGATGTTGAGTACCTCGTACTACTTGGTCACGATGGCTTCAAAACTAACCACTTCACCGATATGGCTATCTACGCTGATGCAACAAGTGCTAAGCCCCGTTGGACATATGTAGCATTCAACAATCCTGCATATCTCTGGAAGTTTGTTGACTGCGGTGAACTCAAGAATGGCCTTCCCGCATACTATCTCCAGAGCGTATCTGAAAGTAGCTACGCTACACGTACTCTTAGCAATAACACCATGTACTTGGCAAATGAGGCTGCCGAAGCACGTCCCTTCAACATCTTCTTCATCGGTAACGGTAAGGTGGCTCTTGGTGATACTAACTGGGCTAATGGCGCTCAGGCAATCCATCCTCAAGGTCATAGCTCAGGCGCAAGCTTGCAAGGTGGATTGATTACTTGGGGTAGAACCGACGTTGCTTCTGCTATGCGTGTAGTTGTGGCTGAGAAGTATATCTCTGACATTATCTATCAGGAGACCGACATTGAGGAGATTGAGGTTGCTGACGAGCAGGTTGCTCCTGCCGTTAAGGGCATCTACGACCTTTTCGGTCGCCGCATCGAGGCTCCTGCTACTACTGGTATCTACATCGTAGACGGTAAAAAGCAGGTGATTAAGAAGTAAGAATACGTAATTTTTTCAAAATACTTGATTTTTGGAGAGGGCTTCCCTGTGAGGGGAGGTCCTCTCTGCTTAGTACGCTCAGCATGAGCCTTGGCTAACGGGTGCAAGTCCTTAGCAAGCCCTAATAGCGGGAAATGGATAGTCTTCCAAATATGGACACCAATATTTTACAGTATAGATACTATGGTATCACTGAGGTGTACTGAAAATAATGAAGTCCTTTAACAATAAAAAAAGGAGACTGGATTCGTCGTCCAGCCTCCTTTTCTTATTGTTAGGAGAACTCCACTATTATCGCGGAGCTAAACTTTGATTTTTATCGAAACTGTTACGCTCGTTGCGTGCATAAATAAATTTCTGCACACTCGCTCACTCGCAGTTTTCAATTTTCAATTCAATTCAAATCATCTCCACACTACGCTTGATGAACTTGCTGAGTGCCTCACCCTTGAGCATGCCGTTACCCAGGAGGGCAAGGTCGATGAGTTGGTGCAGCACCTTGTTGTCCTTGGCAAAGTCGGTGTAGATGGCTTCGCGTTTGGTACGCTGGGCATCAATCTTGTTGTGGAGGTCGCTGAGTTCGTCTTTCTCGGCTGAGGGAATCTCCTCTTCCTTCATACCCTTGTGTGATGCTTCGAGAGCCTCTTCACGAGCCTGCAATGCTGTGGTCTCCTCGTTGATGGGAGCAAGTGCAGAGGCTGTCTGCTCCTTCTCTGCGGTGAGCACAGACTGGATGAGGGGATGGTCGGTGTTGAGGATGAGGGTATACATGTCGGGCATCTCGCCATAGAAGCTCATGCCGGCGTTGATGGCTGCCATCTCCTTCATACGACGCATATACTCGCTCTGTGTGATGAGTAGGGGTGATGCAGTAGCACCGAGGGGTTGTGCCTCTACATAGAACTCGGTCTTCTTGAGTTCGGGCATCTGGCTCTTGAAGGCTGTGGTGAGCATCTCACTCTCTTCGCTGGTCAAGGTTACCTTGTTGAGGTCCTCCTTCACGATGATGCGGTCGATGATGTCAGCATCTACGCGAGAGAAACGGCTCTTCTCCATCTTCTGCTCGAAGAGGTTGAGCATGGCAGTATCGAGCTGGCCATCAAAGTTGAGCACATTGTAGCCCTTCTCATGTGCTGCCTCGATGTAGGTGTATTGCTCATCGCGGTCGGTAGCATAGAGGTAGATGAGGTTGCCATCCTTGTCGGTCTGGTTGTCCTTGATGAGGGTCTGATACTCCTCGTAGGTGAAGTGCTTGTCGTCGGTGTCGGTGAACAGG
>JAFYRL010000173.1 GCA_017546975.1 Alistipes sp. | reverse complement strand
GCCGATGTTGTTCCACAACTCCTACATGAATGCCTGGCAGAAGCGCATGATCTCACCGTTAGACTTGCCAACTGGGTTGAAATCAGCACCACCCTTAGCACCACCCATAGGAAGGGTAGTCAAAGCGTTCTTGAAAGTCTGCTCGAAACCGAGGAACTTCAACATTGAAGGATTCACAGCTGGGTGGAAACGCAAACCGCCCTTGTAAGGACCGATAGCTGAGTTAAACTGTACGCGGTAACCGAGGTTAGTCTGTACCTGACCTGCATCGTCAACCCATGTTACACGGAAAGTGAAGATACGGTCTGGCTCTACCATACGCTCTACGATCTTAGCAGCCTCATACTCAGGGTGCTGGTTGTACACCTCCTCGATAGACTCCAATACCTCCTGAACAGCCTGCAAGTACTCGCTCTCGCCTGGGTGCTTGGCCTCCAAATTGGCCATGATTACTTTTACATCCATAGTTTTTGTTTAAGTTAAAAGGTTATAATATAAGATTAACTTGTTTGTTTGCACATTAAATAGGGCATATATCCCTATAAAACTCTACAAATATACGACAATTTATCGGATTTGTTTCCCTATTTCCACTTTTTTTTAAGTAAAAGTGAAAAAAGAGTATCAAGCGTGGCAAAAAACATGCTCGACACTCTATTTTATTAAACGAATGGGAGGCGAACAACCTCAGCCTTGAGCAAACGGCCGCGTACTACAACAGCAATCTGAGTACCAGCCTTTGCGAACTCTGGCTTAACATAACCCATACCGATACCTACCTTAAGGCATGGTGACATAGTACCAGATGTTACATGACCAATCTCATTACCCTCAAGGTCTGCCAATGCATACTCGTGACGAGGCACACCACGGTCGATAAGTTTGAAGCCTACCAACTTACGGCTGACGCCGTTCTTCTTCTGATTCTCCATAAGCTCACGGTCGATGAATGGCTTATTCTCTACGAACTTAGTAAGCCAGTTAAGACCTGCCTCGATAGGAGATGTTGTATCGTCGATATCGTTACCATAGAGGCAGAAGCCCTTCTCCAAACGGAGAGTATCGCGAGCACCAAGACCGATGTTCTTAAGACCGAACTCCTCGCCTACCTTCCACATTGCCTCCCAGATAGTGTCAGCATCCTCGTTATACATATAGATCTCGCAACCGCCAGAGCCTGTGTAACCTGTTGTAGAGAGGATAACCTCGCAACCTGCAACCTTGCAAATCTTGAATGTGTAGTACTCCATATCCTCAACCTGCTCCTCAGTCATCTTCTGTACGAGCTTCATAGCCAAAGGACCCTGGATAGCGAGCTGCGCAGTCTTGTCTGAGCTGTTCTCCAACTCCTCACCAGCGCGCATGCCATACTCCTCACCCTGCTTGCAGATGTGAGCCCAATCCTTATCAATGTTTGCTGCGTTAACGCAAAGCATATACTTTTCCTCATTGATGCGGTAAACAAGGATATCATCTACGATACCACCCTTACCGTTAGGCATTGTTGTATACTGAACCTTACCGTCGAAGAGGTCACATACATTGTTTGTAGTGATGCGCTGAAGGAACTCTGTAGCGCGTGGGCCCTTAACCCAAATCTCACCCATGTGGCTAACATCAAAGACACCACACTTCTCACGAACATTGATATGCTCGTCGTTGATACCTGAGAACTCGATAGGCATGTTGTAGCCTGCGAACTCTGCCATCTTAGCACCATTAGCGATATGGTACTTTGTAAATGCTGTAGTTTTCATTTTAGTTTTAAGGTTTTATTGTTGTTATAAGTTATTCAGTTTTAGGAGTCTGCTCTGAGCGTGGCTTGAGACCTACGCGTGGGCAGCGTGTAAACTCCTTTGTTCTATCAAATAGGTAGCGGTAAGTGGTATGCACCTTATGTTTGCGCGCGCATACATAGTGCTCAATCATGCGATTCATAACGGGGTTAAAATCACCAATCCACGCAAGCTCGATAGTCTTATACTCGTTCTTCTCTGTGCGGATGTAGTTATCCAAGACACTGCGCATAATGCCCGACTCGACACCCTTGCCCTGGAACTCTGGTGTGATACCAAAGATAATGGCAAAGACTCTGTCACACTTCTTTCTTATCTTCAAATCCCACATCATGCGGAGCTTGTTTACCAAGCCGAACTTACCATTATATTTGCCGATGAGTCGGTTAAGATCTGGCACCATGATAAAGAAACCTATAGGCTCATCGTTGAAGTAGGCAAAGTATATAAGGTTTCTATCGACAATAGGACGCATGGTATCTGCCATTTGTCGCGCCTCCTCCTTCGACATTGGCTGCACACCTGTAAACTGAGCCCATGCCTTGTTATATATAACGCGGAACTTTTCAACTGCCGAGTATAGATCCTCATCGCCAATCGGTGCAAAGCGATAACCAGGCGTAGCCATAAGACGATTAACACGCTCATACACGAGCTGGTTTACATCATCGTCATAGACTCTCCATATATATGTATTCTGGTTGAAGTAGTTCTTAAATCCGTAGTTTTCGAACAGCTCCTTATAATATGGCGGATTGTATGGATTCTCAAAGAGTGGCTGATACTCATAACCCTCAACAAGCAATCCCCACCATGCATCGCGTGAGCCGAAGTTGATAGGTCCATCCATGGCCTCCATGCCCTTATTGTGTAGCCACTCGCGTGCAGCATCGAACAATCTATTTGCCAGCTCCTGGTCATCTATAGCCTCAAAGAAGCCACAGCCACCGGTAGGCTGCTCATAGCCGTAGGCATGAGTCTTATCATAAAACGCTGCGATACGACCTACACACTCGCCCTCGGCATTATAAGCCACCCAGCGTATAGCCTCTCCCTCCTCAAAGAGTTTATTCTTCTTGGGATCAAAGACTCCCTGGATAGAGCTATCGAAAGGACACACCCAATTAGGGCTACCCTTATACAATCGCTTTGGAAGGTCAAGAAATTCTCTCTCCAACCTCTTGTCTCCGAGCTTGACCTCTACAAGCTTATACTTATCGTACGCCATAACTTCTATCAATTATAAGTATAGTTATACAAAGGTATAATTTTTTTTCAAAATAGAACGCATTAACCCAATAATTTTTTAGAACGCCACACCCAAAAAGCAACGCACAACACCACCTCGTAAAACAAATATAAGTTATAAAAGTAATATTTTAGACTAATTTCTTGGCATTTCAATTATTTTGTACAATATTTGCAGGCGAAAATAAACTTTAATTTAATTAAAAAACTATTATGAAAACCATAACAACTACCCTATTGGCAATCATGACTACCATATCTGTAGCATTTGCAGCAAATCTATACATTGACAACAATGATAGACCTATCAAATATGATGAGCTTCCAGCAAAGGCTAAGAGCTTTATTAGCACGCACTTTGCAAGCGAGGAGGTATCACACATCATCCTTGACAAGGATATTATTGAAAACGACTATACCGTATCATTTCTCTCTGGCACAAAACTTGAATTTGATGGTAAGGGCGAGTGGAAAGAGGTTGATTGTAACAAGACAAGTGTACCAGAGGCTCTTATACCTCAGCAGATTGCAGAGTATGTAAAGACGAACTATCCGCATAATGCGATAACTGAGATTAAGCGAGAGCACGGCAACACCGAAATCAAGCTAAATGGCGGCTTGGAGCTAACATTCAACAATCGCTATCGCGTGGTAGATATAGATGACTAAGAGGTATTCTATAGATTGGATATAGCTCACCTAAGGTCATTGAAATAAGATAGGCCTCAGCAAGGCTATTATACTAATTTATAGCAGTTTTACTCTTATTAAGTATGAAAAGATTACTCTTTGCATTTATCGTATTAGCAGCCATAGTCGTAGGCACAGGCTGTGAGAAGTACCATGCTCCGTCATCAGTACGCAATGCCTTTAACGAGCAGTATCCTACGGCTGTAGATGTTGAGTGGGAGCGTAGACATGGATATGTTGTTGTTGACTTCTACATCCCCGGCACTGGCGAGTGCGAGGCGTGGTATAAGCACGACGGCACATGGATGATGACCAGCTACGACATGAGGTATAACGATCTTCCTGCAGCTGTACGCACCGCCTTTGAGAGTGCGTATGGTGTACAGACGCCCGTGGATGATGTTAACCGCGTGGAGCGCAGCAAGGGCGATACCATCTATATCATCGAAACAGAGGTGGTTGTCAACGGCTATCTTACCGAGATATACTTAGACTACGCCGAAGATGGCACACTTCTACGCACAACGGTAGATATAGACGACTATGACGGAATTTATTACTACATTTAACGAAGAGCACTTCCAGATTGGAGGTGCTTTTTCAATTAGCAGCGTTAAAAGACTATGCCTTTCTTAAGAGTAGACACTTTGGGTATAGTGGGTATTATGGGTATTATGGGTAGTAGGCTAATATTGTCTGCGCTGTGCTTCGTATCAGTTTTATATGAGTTATAATGAGTTCTGATGGGTTCTGATGTTTTTTGTTGATAGCGCCTATCCATTAGAACTCATATTAACTCATTAGAACCCATTGGAACCCATCGACTGCGCTTTTTAATATATTAAAACCTCACTACTTATTGATTTTTTCACTATCTTTGCACACTATAAACCAAACAGTTCGATTATGAAACAGATTTTGGAGATATCATACACCCACTACGACTCATTGGAGGAGCTAAGCAAGGAGGATTACAGCCTTGTTAAGGAGGCTGAGGAGGCAACGAAAAATGCTAACGCGGCATACTCCAACTTTCATGTGGGCGCTGCGGTGAGACTGCAGAGTGGACGCACGCTACACGCCTCTAACTTCGAGAGCGAGGTATATCCCGCAGGATTGTGTGCTGAGCGTTCATTGCTTTTTTATGTAGAGTCAAACTTCGCCAATGACCCTATCGAGGCGTTAGCCATAGCCTCCAACCCTTCGGAGCGCGAGTGCTACCCATGTGGTCAGTGTCGTCAGGTTATTGTCGATGTGGAGCGCCGTCAGAAGAGCCCTATCCGCGTGATTATGACGGGCGCGGGCACAGCCACAGTCGTTGACTCAGCCGAAAAATTGTTACCATTTACATTTAAGTTATAGATAGACCATGTTCACAATCAACGATATACTCTACGAGGACAACCACATACTCGTAGTTAATAAGCATGTGGGCGACCTCGTGCAGAGCGACCCTGATGGCACGGAGGCCTTGGAGGATCAGATCAAGGCGATGATTAAGGTGCGTGACCACAAGCCTGGAGCTGTATTCCTTGGCGTAGCACACCGCATCGACCGCCCTGTAAGTGGTGCAGTGGTATTTGCCAAGAGTTCTAAGGCGTTGGCGCGCCTAAACGAGATGATACGCGAGCAGAAGATTAAGAAGACCTACTGGGCTATCACCGAAAATCGTCCTAACGACGAGGAGGGTACGCTCCACCACTGGATTGTACGCAACCCTAAGACAAACCGCTCGCATGCACACCAGCGTCCAAAGCCTGATGGCAAGGAGGCGATACTCGACTACCGCGTACTCGGTGCATCGACAAACTACACCCTCGTGGAGGTAGACCTTAAGACGGGCCGTCACCATCAGATACGCGCACAGCTATCTGTTACGGGATGTCCTATCAAGGGTGATTTGAAGTATGGCGCTAAGCGCTCCAACAAGGATGGTGGCATCTCGCTACACTCACGCCGCGTAGAGTTCCTACACCCTGTAGGTGGCAAGCCAATCTCTATCACCGCACCCGTACCTAGGGAGGACAACCTTTGGAAGTTCTTCGAAGAGGCACAGGGATAAAGTGAAAACTGAAAACTGAAAACTGAAAAGTATTAAAGTATAAAGTAAAAACATAGCTGTTATGAGATTACTTATTCAGCGAGTAACAGAGGCTCGATGTCGCATTGATGGCGAGGTGTACTCCGAGATTGGCCAAGGCTTTGTGGTGCTCGTTGGCGTGGGTAATGATGAGACGAAGGAGGATATTGAGTGGCTCACAAAGAAGCTTGTTCAGCTACGCATCTTTGATGATGAGGCAGGCGTTATGAACCTCTCGGTACAGGATATTGCGGGCGAGGTGATGATTGTAAGCCAATTTACGCTCCACGCCATGACAAAGAAGGGTAACCGTCCATCATGGATTAAGGCTGCTCCCGAGGCGATATCTAAGCCTCTTTACGAGGAGTTTGTGGCGAGCGTTGAGAACACCTTGGGCCGTAAGGTTGCCACAGGCAGGTTTGGAGCAGATATGAAGATTGAGCTTACTAACGATGGTCCTGTAACCATTTGGATAGATTCTAAAAACAGAGAGTAATGAGATACCGTTTTTTAATTATGAGCATCGTGGCGGCATTGATTGCCTCGTTTGCATGCAAGGAGTATGAGGGTGAGTTTGGATGTACAATGCTCTCATACGAGGTGGAGAATATCACCACCAGCGCAGCAACACTTGTTGCCACTATAGATGCATCGAATTATGAGGATATTGACCAGATAGGTTTCATGGTTGCCGAGGGCGACAATAGCGACTTTGACATTTACCCTACCAATATCAGCCGTATCATCGAGCTACGCCTTGAGGAACTAACGCCTGACACGGAGTATAGCTTCAAGAGCTATGTGCGTGCCAATGGCGAGGAGTGGAGATTTGAGTGCGGCAAGTTTAGGACACTTGCTCTCCCAGAGCCTGAGCCAGAACCTGAACCAGAGCCTGAACCAGAACCAGAGCCTGAGCCAGACCCAGAGCCAACACCTACGGCTGGTAATACATATCGTGCAGGCTGGTATGAGCTACCTATAGAGGTGGATGCTAATAGGGATGGTCGTGACGACAAGAACTCCACCTACTACTACGCCCACCACATCTGCGGCGGCTCGGAGAAGAATGCACAGGGCAATGCCAAGGCGCGTAACTATAGCGTATGCTTCTCATCTGAGCATCACTGCCCAGTATGGGTTGCAGCACCTCGCCACGACATGTATGAGGGCTCGGCAAACCGCACAAATGCCTATACTCAGGACCCACAGATACCTTCGGACATACAGTATAAGAAGAAGGATGCCGATAGTGGCTGTAACAATGGCCACATGCTTGGCTCGGCGGAGCGTACATCCTCTACCGAGACAAATAAGCAGGTCTTCTACTTCTCGAACATCGCACCACAATATAGCAGTAGCTTCAACACAGGTGGTGGCGCATGGAACAACCTCGAAGACCATATCGACGGTCTTGTATGCCGCGATACGCTCTATGTTGTTATAGGCTGTTACTTCGACACCTACACAGATAAGTATGGCAACACGGGCCGCCCAGCAAAGATTTCATTTGGTGGTCGCTCGGATGTATCGAAGCCTACGATGTACTACTACGCACTACTTCGTACCAAGGGCGGCAATACAGGCAAGGCTGTTAAGGATTGCTCGGCATCGGAGCTACAGTGTGCAGCCTTTGTTATGTGCCACGAGCAGGCTAAGGGTCATAAGCCTGAGGCGCGTGACATAATATCTGTTGCTGAGTTGGAGGAGCTCACAGGTTTCACATACTTTAGCAATGTGCCTAACGCACCAAAAGGCACATACAACTCTTCGGATTGGTTATAATAATATAGTATTATGTTAATAGCACTACAGAAGCGCAAGGAGAATATCGCCGAGTACATATTATATATATGGCAGATTGAGGACTTGCTACGCGCCATGCAGTTCAGCCCTGAGGCAATATACGCTACGCTTGTAGCAAAGATTGAGGGTGCTGACGAGCAGCAAAAGGAGAACATCTTTAATTGGTACATGCAGATTGTGGAGCTTCTACGCAAGGAGGGCAAGGAGAAGCAGGGACATATAGACCATACCCTACACCTTATCGGTGACCTGCACAACCTCCACCTACAGCTTATGGAGCTACCCGTAGGTGAGCACTACCGCATGACCTATATGCGTATGGCTGCGGAGCTACCACGCCTACGCACTATCCTTGACAACAACGACATAAGCGATACTGAGCTTGCCTTTCGTGCGTTGTACGCCGCAATGCTCTACCGCATCAAGGGCGGAGGCGCTAAAGCTATCGAGGATACCTTAGCAGTTATATCTCCTGCCATCGGCGAGCTTGCCGCACTCTATGGTAAGGTTGAGCGAGGAGAACTAAACCTCTTTGAGGAGTAAAAAGTGGCGATTTTAGCAGACATTGAGCCGAAAAGAGAAATATTTTTAAGGATTTGTTTGCAATTACAAAAAATCGTTGTACCTTTGCACCTCGCAAAAGAAGCGTTAAGCAGTTGAATGCTGAGCGAAAGATAAGCGGAACAAAACAATAAAAAACAGATACAACTATGGCAATGAAAAGAACTTACCAGCCTTCTCGTCGTAAGAGAATCAACAAGCATGGTTTCCGTCAGAGAATGGCTACTGCCAATGGCCGTAAGGTATTGGCTGCTCGTCGCGCTAAGGGTCGCAAGAAGTTGACTGTATCAGACGAGGCAACATTCAAGTACAACTAGTCGAACGCCCTTAGGGTATTCGTTAGTATCGCATTGGGCATCGCCCAATCAGATAAGAGTAGAGCTGTCCATTTGGGCAGCTCAATTCTTTTGTATGCATTGATAACAAAGGGAAAACT
>JAFYRL010000172.1 GCA_017546975.1 Alistipes sp. | reverse complement strand
GTGGCATCTACATCAAGGATGGACGTAAAGTTGTGATAAAGTAAAAAGCGTCAATAAACTCAATTTCTAAGGAAAACACACAATGCGATGGAGGCTGCCCGTGAGGGTGGCCTTCATCGCTTTTATCCGCTAAAATCGCCCATTTCATCGGTATTTCTCGTGCCGCAATGAAAATGTAACACTTTTGCAATATCGAAAATTTGGTGGCGATAGCCGAAAAATATACATTTGCATCGAAATCATCAGAAAGATATTCGAACAAACCGCATAACAACAATAAAAACACATACCATTATGAAACAAAAAGTCATTTACCTATTCGCAATGCTTTGCTTCGCGCAAGCTATGATGGCACAGGAGCAGAAGCCCTACCTCGTCACTGAAGGTAAGCAGTGGGCAGTCTATTTTGAGCAGTCATGGAACCAAGAACAGCCTGTAGTCACGTATACTTTTCGCTTGCAGGGCGACACGATTATCAATGGGTTTACCTACAAGAAGAAGTGGATGAGCCTTGAAAAGGACTTGTCTGATTGGTTTCTTATCCCTAATTACATGAGAGAGGAGAACGGCAAAGTATATGTGATGAACTCACGTGGTGAGGAGGCATTATGGTTCGATTATAACGCACAGGTGGGCGACACCCTTTGCCTTACAAGTAAGCAAGCAACGCTACAATGTTATGGACTTGTGACTTCCATCGACGATGTTGTCCTCGAACATAGTGATGGCAAGCAACGCAAACGTTACGAAGTCGTGTTGGGCCGGGAAGCAATGTCTGGTGATGTATATTTTACCGATTCACACATCTATATCCATGAGGATGTCGGGATGTTTAATTCGCCCAACTATGGTTATGGTTTGGGAGATCATACGCTGTTCAATTATGGCAATAGATTCAAGTTGCTTTGTGTACATGATAATGGCATTGCTCTGTATCAGTCGCCCGAAGGATGTTATAAAGAGGTAACTCCCAAGACCTACCTCGTTACCGAGGGTAAGCAGTGGGCGGTATATCACGACAACCCATTATGTTCGAAGCATCGCTCTGGTACTATTACCTACAAGCTTCAAGGCGACACTATTCTTCATGGGAAGACATACAAGAAGAAGTGGATAAGCTATAAGGAGGACTTATCAGACATGCAACCTTATAATAGCTTCATGCGAGAAGAGAATGGTAAGGTATATATCGCTGACATCTATGGGGAAGAGTTATGGTTTGATTATACAGCACAAGTCGGCGATACGCTTTGCTTCAAAAAGGGTTCAGAATATGGTCGTATTCATGACATATACGATGCATTTTTGGGCGAGACGGATAGTACAAAAAGCTATCGTTGCTACCAAATGCAAGTAGGAAAATACAACAGCCAAAAGAGGCAAGTGGAATTTATTGACCAGTACATAAGTGTGTATGAGAGCCTTGGAGTAGTAGGCAGAATTATGGGTTACGGATTGAGTGAGCATCATTATCAGAACTCATACGGCAAATGTGGTTTTACCCTACTATGCGTACACGATGAGGGGAAGATTCTTTATCAGACACAAGAAGGTTGCTATAAGCCTCTTGATGAAAAACCTCGCCCCACTAACCGCAAGGGCTACGGCATCTATTACGACGATAGTTTCCTGTATCGATATACCATCAATGAGGCTGAGGAGGTGACCGACTCTACCGACTTCGCCCGTTGGTATGACAAGACTGTGATCTACTTCGATGTAGACAGCGTCGGACGGGACGCTTTTGCCAATGCTTGTTTCCGTCAGGGTCAGATATTATACTTCACCGAGAAGCTTCGCTATATCGGTCAAGATGCTTTCGGTGATATATTGATGCTCGACGATGAGCCTGAGGCAAAGAACCCATTCGGCGACCTCTGCATCGTATTCAGCGGAGAGAATCCACCATCAATAGATGAAAACAGCATCGTAAACTATGCCGACACCACCTATCGTATCACCTACGTCGTACCCAATCTGGCTGCATACATTGAGGATGATATGCAGTGGACCTACTCACAGCTCGTGACCATCGATGACTTTATAGCTGGCTACATATCACCCGAGAATGAGATAGTAGTATCTGACTCAGCGGGCGTAGACCTCGAGGTAGGTGTGATAGAGGGCAACACCCTCACAGGTGTAGCAGCCTTGTACGTAGCTGCTAGCCCTAAGAAGGATATCCCCGTACGCATCGGCGATGGTGAAAACAAAGACATCTACAGTCGTGCTCCAGCATGGATGTGCTACACCGTAGAGGTAGTGATGACCGACAGCAAGGGTGACACCCTCTATACCGATAAGCAGCAATGC
>JAFYRL010000171.1 GCA_017546975.1 Alistipes sp. | reverse complement strand
GGTTGCTTTTGTGTCTATTTCGGCATCTATCTTATCTTTCCTCGGTTGCTATGCCCGCATAGCGCCCTCGAAAAAGATAAGAAATCTGTTCGAAATATCCAACAAAATAAACTCGACCTAATTTATAGAACCTCCCTTAAGAGATAGCCGAGCGCTAATCAACCATTGAACCACATCTGATATCTACCTTGTGGCGGTGGGCTCCTGTTGAGTCAACCGCCTCAACGGTTGCGCGGCCACGGATAACCACAGAGTCTGCATGATAGATACCTCGTGATGTGCAGCGTAGTGTGACACTATCGCCATTAACAAGAAGCGTAGGTGCACCCACCGAGCTAAACACGGTGAATTGTTGAAGTGTATCTGTACGCTGATGCCACTCGCCATCTGCAATATGGAGCGTAGGCATAGCCTCATTCCATACCGCGCGGTAGAGATAGTAGGCATCCTTCTTTGTGCGGTGGTCATACTCCACAAGGCCCGAACGATTGAGGGAGTAAGGACGGCGCGCAGAGGCGTAGTCGAACATATTATTGAGCCACACGCCACAAAAATTACCCATAGAGTCAATAATAGTATGGTAACGCTCATGCATATATGTCTGACGGCGAGCAGGGAGGTAGCGTGTACCTCGCTGTGCGCGGGTGATGCGCTCGGCCTTATGCTCCATAGCACCCTCTTCGCCATAGCATACGCCAAAGTGAGCAGTGCGCCACTCACGCTTTGAGGCCAACTGTCTACACCACACAGCTACATCATCGGCCTGGCCTCTCTGCCAACCTACATTCTGGCGAAGAACTGCAATATCGGTGATAAAGTTAATCTCGCCATCTGTATTGCTACAACCCACCGTAAGGCGCGTAGGGTCAATCTTATGCGCTAAATCATTGAGCTCCTTAACATAGCTTATAACGCTATCGCCATGCTGCCAAACAAGCGAGAAGAGACCCCACATAACAACCGATGGGTGGTTATAGTTTTGAGCGATAATCTCTGCTAGCTGCTCACGACCATTGTCATGGAACTCCTCAACAGGATAGTAGCATATATCCGAGAAGGCTGCCTCCGAGCGAGTAAATGGCATATCTATCCACGCCATGAGACCATCTCTATCACACCAATCATACAACTCCGAGCTATGAGGGCCTGAGAGAGAGCGTAGCGCTGTAGCACCCATATCAAGCATCGTAGCGTAGTCCTCGGCCAAGAAAATATCATCTGTAGCCATACCATAGCCCATGCGGTCATGTGGAAGGTTAACACCTCTAACTGCTACAGCCTTACCATTGACACATAGGTCATTAGCGTTATTTAGTGATACCACACGGAAGCCTGTCTCAACAGCTACCGCATCGCTATGTTTGCCATCGCTAAGGCTCACCTCGACTCTATACAATGCTGGAGAATAAGGGCTCCACAACTGCGGGTCATGTATCTCAAATGGGACATCCACACAACCCTCATCATCGAGTTTGCTTACGCGCGTTGTGCTATTCACAATCTCATAGCCATCAGGACCTATAATGCGTACAGCAAGGTCGAGATGTGAGTGTGGCTGCATCGAGATATAGCTTCTCACAAATCCTGTAACGATCTCCTTACTAACACTCTTCTGAACAACAAAGACACCCTCAGAGCCATAGTGCTCCATAGATATCATATTGCGTGTCGCAACAACAAGCTCCACATCGCGGAAGATACCTGCCGTAAGGTCCATATCTGTAGAGACAGGCAACACATCGCTACGCACCGCATTACCCACAATCACACGGATATAGTTATCAGTACCAAAGCGCACATTATTGGTAATCTCAAGCGCAAATGCCGTAAAGCCTCCCTTATGGCCACCTACATAGGCACCATTTACAAAGACGCGGGCAACACTCTGCACTCCCTCAAAGCGCAAGAAGAGACGATTACCCATCCACTCCTGAGGGATAGATAGTGTGCGGGTATAGTTTGCCATGGAGCTACCATTACCATAGCTACCAAGTTCTGCCTGCCATGTATGAGGCAGAGAGATGTAGTCAACATTGCTATTATCAAGCTGCTCAGAGTGGTAGAAACGCCAATCATCATTGATGTTGTAGACCATGCGTGACGGAGCATCTGCCGCAGCAGAAACCACCGAGAGGGCAAAGAGTATGATAGATAGTAAAAAACGATAACGCATAATAGATACTTTTTGTTGGTGCAAATATACGAATAAAGAAAAAAAGTTCGTATCTTCGTGCGAAATATTATTATACAATAATAAAAATACACCAAATAATGGTCATTGATATAATACTACTTATCGTCGTATGCGTAGCTTTGCTCTATGGCTGGCGCAAGGGTGCTATAGTTCAACTACTCCAACTTGTGGGTATCTACTTGGCTATTCTCCTTGCCCCCGACTATGCAGATGAAGTGGGTGCTGTGTTAACCGAAGATGCAGGCTTGGCATACCTTATCGGCTACGGCATTATAATCATCGGCGCATGGCTGGTGCTATGGATTATAGCTCCACTCTTTCGCAAGATACTCTTCTTTGATGCACTGCGTCATGTAGACTCTATGCTGGGCATGCTCCTAAGCTTTGTGGCTACGATGGTTATTGTATCGGTACTCTTCTCACTCTTTGTAACGGCAAATATTGGAGATATGCGCTCCGATAAGATTTTGGAGCTTGGCACTTCGGGACTCACCGCCGCAGAGATTGATGAGTATACCGAGATGCTGGAGAGTAGAGATGAGAGACTTAGGGAATATTTCGAGCCTAAGTATATTGATTATAAGACGCTTGACGAGTCAAAGTTCTTCAATCCTCTTGCCGAGTTCGGCAAAGATATTTTCCCAGGATTGGAGCAGGCTCAAAGAGAGATTATGGAGTGGACACTAAATATGGCAGCAGAGTATGATAGAGAGTAACAGCGCAGTGGAGCGCATCGAGGGCCTTGTGATAAATTCAACGGGTAGCTGGTATGAGGTAGCCACAGAGCATGGCACACTCACCTGCCGTATTCGTGGACGACTACGCCTCAAGGGTATTCGCTCAACAAACCCCGTTGTTGTGGGCGACAGAGTTATGGTTGAGCCCGATGGCGATAGTAGCGCTATTGTGGAGATTTTACCTCGTAGCAACTATGTCATCCGCCGAGCATCCAACCTCTCGAAAGAGTCACATATCATCGCTGCAAATATCGACCGCGCACTACTTATCGTCACACTCCACTCACCAACTACGGCGCGTGAGTTTGTCGATCGCTTCCTTGTCACCTGCGAAGCTTATCGTGTGCCTGTGACCATTGTCATTGGCAAGGCAGATATGCTCGTTGGAGAGTACGAAGCTGAGGCCGAGGAGTTCGAGGCAATATATGGCGATGCAGGCTACGATATCATCCGCCTATCATCAACCACCGGCGAGGGTGTCGAGGAGATTAGAGCGTTGCTTAGGGATAAAAAGACCCTCGTTGCGGGCAATTCGGGCGTTGGCAAGTCTACACTTGTAAGCAATATCGACCCTACGCTTGATATCCGTACAGGCGAAATTTCGGAGAGCCACCACAAGGGTAAGCACACCACAACATTCTCTACAATGTACCCTATCGAGAGAGGATATATCATTGATACTCCAGGCATTAAGGGATTTGGACTCATAGATATTGAGGGTCGTGAGTTATGCCGTTACTTCCCCGAGATGATGCGCCTTGCCCCAGATTGTCGCTTCTATAACTGCACCCATACCCATGAGCCTGGATGTGCTGTGCGTGAGGCTGTAGAGGAGGGCATCGTGGCGTGGTCAAGATATGAGAGTTACCTTAAAATTTTAGATGAAGATGACAAATATCGCAAGTAGGTTGCGCACCGAGGAGCATAGCGAAGAGTGGCTTCGCGAGAGGCTCGAATATATGACACAGTTTATCACTGAGGAGCGTCGTGAAGTACTAAAACGCACTGCATCTCAGCGTACTCACTATATGCGTATTCTCACCGAGAATATGTTTCATCCACAAAATGCAAGTGCTATCATGCGCCACTGCGAGGCCTTCGGTATACAGCAAATACACACCGTCGAGGACCGCTGTAAGTTCGACCCCTCGGTAAATATCGTGCGAGGCACACAGAAGTGGGTGGATGTCGAACACCACGACAACACCACCGAGGCGCTTGCAGCACTTAAAGCTGAGGGCTATCGCATCGTGGCTACAACACCCCACCGCTGTAGTGCAACACCTGAGAGCTTCGATGTCACAAAGGGCAAGTTTGCTCTTGTTTTTGGTACGGAGCATGCTGGCATCTCGGATGAGGTTATAGAGGCTGCTGATGACTTCTTGATGATACCTATGTGTGGTATGGTCGAGAGCCTCAATGTTTCGGCTTCTGCGGCTATCCTTATATATATGCTTTCGGAGCGTATGCGCCAAACCGTTGACAACTGGCAACTAAGTGATGCCGAACAACTTAAGCTCCTCACCCGCTGGACAATATCATCTGTCCGCGACTTCGAGGGCATCCTCCGCAAGGCTGAAGAAAGTGGTGTTTTCTCTGTTGAATATTAAGCGACTATGATACTACGCAAGCAATTTTTAGAGCATATCGGTCAGACCTCTCCTTCGCCTATGTTGGTGGAGGTTGCGCGCGCCGAGGGCTCATTCTTCCATACCCCTGAGGGCAAACGATACTTCGACCTTGTGGCTGGCGTATCGGTGAGCAATGTGGGCCATGCCAACCCTGAGGTTGTTAAGGCCGTACAGCAGCAAGCTGCAGATTACATGCATGTTATGGTCTATGGCGAGATGGTGGAGCGACCACAAGTGGAGTATGCCACACGCCTTGCGGAACTTCTTCCGGGCTATATCGACTGCGTATATTTCGTAAACTCTGGTGCTGAGGCTGTGGAGGTTGCACTTAAACTCGCAAAACGATATACAGGCCGCACCGAGCTTATCTCTATGCGTCGCGCCTACCACGGCTCTACACACGGTGCTATGTCGATGATGGGAACACCTGAGGGCGAGGAGTGGAAAGCTGAGTTCCGCCCCCTACTCCCCGATGTTAAGTCTATAAATTTCAACTCATTCGAGGACTTAGAGCAGATTACCGAGCGTACAGCAGGTGTACTCTGTGAGGTGGTACAGGGCGAGGCAGGCGTAAGACTCCCTAACCCTGAATGGCTTAAGGCACTACGACAGCGATGCACCGATGTAGGAGCACTACTCATCTTTGATGAGATACAGACGGGCATGGGCCGTACGGGTAAGATGTTCGCCTCAACAAAGTATAATATCACCCCTGATGTTATCTGCTTGGCTAAGGCTTTTGGTGGCGGCATGCCTCTTGGTGGCGTGGCGTCAAATAAGAAAATATTAGACTCTTTTACGCATAATCCCGTATTGGGTCATATCACCACATTTGGCGGTCATCCCGTATGTTGTGCTGCAGGTCTTGCCGCACTTAAATACCTAGTTAACAATAATATCGTAGAGCAGGTAGAACGCAAAGGCCAACTGTTTGAAGAGCGTCTAAAGGATCACTCTCGCATATTAGAAATTCGCCGTTCAGGACTTTTACTTGCGCTGGAGCTTGGTAAACCTGAGTACCTCTACCGCCTTATGGAGATCTTCAAGGAGGAGGGTATTATGAGCGACTGGTTCTTGTATTGCGACACCGCATTCCGCATCTCCCCACCACTCACAATCTCCGAGGCCGAAATCGAGGAGTGCTGC
>JAFYRL010000170.1 GCA_017546975.1 Alistipes sp. | reverse complement strand
TAAAGTTTTATATTTAATGTACGCAATTGTAGAAATTAACGGACAGCAGTTCAAGGCCGAGGCTGGCAAGAAGTTGTTTGTTCACCACATTCAAAACGTTGAGAATGGTGCAACGGTTGAATTCGAGAAGGTTCTTTTGGTTGAGAAAGACGGTGCTATCACTGTAGGTGCTCCCACTGTAGAGGGTGCTAAGGTAGTAGCTGAGGTAAAGAGCGAGCTCGTAAAGGGCGAGAAGGTTCTCGTATTCCACAAGAAGAGAAGAAAAGGTTACCGCAAGTTGAACGGTCACCGTCAGCAGTTCTCTGAGATTATTATTAAAGAAGTTATTGCTTAATCCTTAAAAACATTTTGAATCATGGCACATAAAAAAGGTGTAGGTAGTTCTAAGAACGGTCGCGAATCAGCTAGCAAGCGACTCGGTGTAAAGATCTTCGGTGGTCAAGTTTGTAAGGCAGGTAACATCATCGTACGTCAGAGAGGTACAGTTCATCATCCCGGTGAGAACATGGGTATGGGTTCAGACCACACACTCTACGCACTCGTTGACGGTACTGTACAGTTCAAGAGAGGACGTAACGACAAGAGCTACGTTTCTGTAATCCCCGCTGCTGAAGCATAATCATTGCTACACAAGCACATACAATAGAGGTTTAATCCTATGGGTTAAGCCTCTATTATTTTTACCCCAACGACTTATACACACTTAAATAATCTTAGCACAAGCAAGCGACACTGCTTGTACGCAAGCTAAAGTAGAATAACCCAGAACAGAGACGAGCGAGACACAAAGCCAGGAATAAATTATCACACCTGCGACAAATATTTATTACAGGCGCAATAAAAGCGCCATAAAAAAAGAAAGGGCACCCCATGAGGAATGCCCTTAAACACTAAGAATGTGTGAGAGATATTACTTCTTCGCTTTCTTATTCTTATTCTTTTTCGCTTGCTTCTCCAGCTTAGCCTTCATACCCTCTTCCATGAAGCCATCGACTACGCGGCTATAGCCCTCATTGTTGGGGTGGAGACCATCGACGAAGAGTGACTCATCTACAGAACCATCTTCCTTGAGGAGATTTACACCAGGCTCGCGGAACTCTACACCAAGGCGCTGTGCTAGGTTACAGATACCCACATTGAGGCGCTTAGTAAACTCGAAGTCTCTAACACGGGGGAAGATAGCGATGAGTACCACCTTTGCCTCGGGACGACGAGCTCGTACAGCATTTACAAGATGTTCAATACCTCCGAGTATCTCCTCTTCGCTCGACTGACCGATATTGTTGGTACCTACCATCATATAGATATTGTCGGCAGTGAAACCATCAAGCTCGTCATGGTATACACGCCAAAGCATATTCTCAATGCGATCAAAGCCACAACCCATATTGAGAGTTCCTTGCATGTAGGTATCCCACACCTCCTGACCACGCTTGATGCGGAAGTCTGTGCCACCCCAGTGGTGCATAATAGAGTTACCGATAACGACACGTTCAAAGTGCTTACCCTCACGACCAAGCTTGATAATCGTATTATGACGTTCCATCCAATCGTAGCTATCGCGTGATTGTTCAGTGGGAATAGTAGTCTTATACTCACCTATAGGTTCATTGAGAATCTCGCGCATCTTCTTCTCATAAGCATCAGCATAGATCACCATACCATAGTCTGAGGGATGAATACCCTCTACAGTAGCATCTTGATGCATACCTATTTCGTCATAGGTAAGGTGATAAACATGCTTAACACCCTCTGCAATGAGTTTCTCGTAAGCAGCCTTCTGTGCCTTATTAGCGTAGTCCTCCTGACCCTTCCAATATTTAATAGTACCTCCATGAGGATAACCCAAGTGGTCAGCAAGGAGAATAGGAGTATTGGGGCGTACCTCGCGAAGCTGCTTGACTGCCTTGACGATGGTATCTGTAAGAACCTCCATGGGAGCTATGGTGTGTGAGTTGGGCAGTCCGTCAAGGATGTAAGCCTTAGCATCAATCTCACCCAAATAGTCAATGATACTCTTCTCATAGAAAGCATTGCCTGAGAAGCCCAAGTTATATACGGGGCGTCCCATGCGGCGATGCAGGATGTTGGTCCATGCCATACCGGGACGTGAGGCGCAAGCTCCTTGTGCGATAGAGCTACCATACGCCACGATGGGACGATCTTGACGAAGTTCCTCGAACTCAAACATAGCACCTTCGTTGACACCAATCTCCATATATTTCACCCCATTGTAGAGGGGGAGATAGAGTGTATAGAGATGGTGGCGGCCACCATCATAATCAAGCTGCTGGTTAGCACGACCGAACTGGAAGCGTACGGTATCACCAAAACTATAGCTTGATGCACCTACCCACAACTCCTTGCCGTGACGATCCTTGGTGTAAAGATCCACACCTGAGACACCTGTGGCGGGCATATGATTCATAGCCTTACCACCAGAGACGGTATACTTGACATAGATTTCCTTGGCATTAGTAGTGAAGGTGATGCACTCACCTGCGCTG
>JAFYRL010000169.1 GCA_017546975.1 Alistipes sp. | reverse complement strand
TTGGCGTTGCACTTGCTCTCAAAATGCTCATTTACGCCTAGTAAACTCCGCTTTTTTGAGCTTCGTGCGCCTAAAATTAGCTCTTGTTATACAACTTCACAAGAAAAAAGTGACTGTCCATAAACTTGTTGGACAGTCACACTTTTTGTATGGTGTACAGAGATATTACTTGTTTAGATATACCTCCATTAGTTTAGCGTCGCCCTTGATTGTGATATCGTTTACCTCAGCAGGTATAAGTATCACCTCACCCTCATCCAAGCTCTCCTCGTTGCCATCAGCGATGATACGAGCAGAGCCATTTAGAGCAATAAGCACCACAAACGAATCAAGCGAAGAGCGATCAAGCTCCTTTGTGCCTGCAACATCATGGAGTGTCATGGTAAAGTAGTTACACTCGATAACCTTAGCCTCGCCACCTTGATTGAGATTATACTTGCGATGAAGTAACTCAGCATCGGCCTCGAAGTCGATAGCATCGACAGCCAGCGAAGTGTGAAGTTCACGACTCTTACCCTCTGCATCTACTCTATCCCAGTCATAGATACGGTATGTTACATCTGATGTCTGCTGTACCTCAACCACCTCAAGGCCCGCGCCCAGAGCGTGAACCGTACCGGCAGGGATAAAGAATACATCGCCTGGCTTTACTTCAACTTTGTTGAGCAGCTCCTCAAGGCGTGACTCAGCTACGGCGGCGATATACTCCTCGCGTGTGAGGCTTAGATCCTTGAAACCCAAGTATATCGAAGCTCCAGGTTTGCAGTCAACAACATACCATGCCTCAGTCTTGCCAAAGCTATTATGACGCTCCTCGGCAAGCGTATCATCTGGGTGTACCTGTACAGATAGCTTGTCGTTGCAGTCGAGATACTTTATAAGTAGAGGAAACTCTAGACCATACTGCTCGAAATTCTTCTCGCCAATAAGTTCGCCCATGTAAACCTCGATAATCTCCTCAAGGTTATTGCCTTTTAGGAAACCGTTTGATACTACGGAGATATCACCCTTAACAGATGATAGATCCCAGCTCTCGCCATAGAGTTTATCTTTTGCAAGGCGACTTACGGCCTTGCCCTTCTTCTTTAGTATAGCCTGTCCGCCCCAGATGCGCTCCTTGATGCGTGGCTTAAACTTTATAGGGTACAACATATCTTAATTAAAATAGTGTTTCAACATATCTTACAACATCGTCAATATCGGCATTGAGTGAGAATACCTTGCTTGGCTTGATGGTGAATAGCTCGCGATTCTGCTTTGCTGCCTCCTCGCCTGCTCCAGTTATATTAAGCATGATGCATGCATCCTTATCAATAGTGCCAGCCTCAACCATCTTAATGAGTGATGCGATGGCAACTGCAGGTGCTGGGTGGATGTCTATATCCTCGAGCTCCTTGAATAGCTTGCGAGCGCGGCGTGCCTGAGCATTTGTAGCTACCATAACATCGCCATTTGTTGCCTTCAAAGCGTCGTATAGGCCACCAGCAAAGCTATATGGAGGTCTGCGGTTTGAGAGGACCTTTGCATCAATTAGTTCAGCATCACGACGAGCCTTCTTCATATCGTAAGGTAACATCTCTCGTGAGTCTGCACGCCATGCGTCGTAGATAGGCACGAATGGAGCATTCTGTGATACGATCAACTTCATGGTATTGTTGCCATAGTTGCCGTCCTCGATAAGACGCATATTAGCTTCCCATGCGGCAATAGCTCCTGTGCCGCTACCCACAGCCTGGAAGTAATAGTCTGGAATACGGCCAATTGTTGTAACGGCAGAAAGTACGGTTGTACCCATACCATCGCGGCGTGCAATATTCTTTGCGCCGCCCTCAGCATAAAACTTATGTGACTTAAGCGCCATGTTGCTGAGGTTGATGGCGTCGAAGTAGTCGCCACCCTTCTCGCAGGCGATGAGCTTAACGCAATCATTTATAGGCTCAGTAAACCATAGAGCATCAAGATTATCGGCTGGGACAGCAAGAAGAAGCTTAATGTTGTTGTCTGAACATACTCGTGCAAAGGCACGAGCTGTGTTTCCCGCAGATGCAACGACCAAAACTCTATCTTCCTGCTCATCAATGCGAGCACATACGCTATAGGCCTCAGTCTCCTTGAATGAACAAGTTGTCATCTTTACACCGCGACGAGGAGCGTAGCCACTGAGTGTGATCCATAGGTTTGATAGTCCAAGGTGCTTCGCCAATGCCTCGCTTTTATATGTAACAGGGGCTGATGAACCCTGCAAAATGCGCTTTACTGGCAACCAATCGCAAAACTTATAGAAACCATAGTCGTCAGACTTTACCTCCAATTTTTTGCTTGCATACTTGGCGCGCACTAATGATGGCGTCTTACACTCTCTATCATCTAAAACCCAACCAGTGTCGTCAAACTCACGACCTGTTGCTACACACTCTAAGGTGTACTTTGTCGGCTTGAAATCTTTCATATTATTCTCTTAAGTTTACATCGTGCAAATTTAGTAAAAATAGCTGATATTACAAATCGATTTAAGATGTTTGATTGTCGAAAATTATTTGTATCTTTGGCGTCATTATGATGATAACATTTGTGTGAAATACATCTCCTTAGGCGGAAATAGTTGCGCACATTTGGTTATCTTTATTTGAAGCCCACTTTAGTGGGTGGTTGGGTTGATAAAATAGAGTAACAATATGAAGAAGATTTTGTTGTGGGCTTCGGCTCTATGTGTAGTTGCAGGACTTATCGTTGCAACCTTAATGTTTACATCGCGTGGTGAGAAGGAGGAGACTCTTGCTCCAATCGAGGATGTTGTATTTGTCTATGTAAACCTTGAGCAGCTGGCTGCAAAGGGCGCTTTCGACAAGTTTATTACGCCCGATAATCGTCGTTTGGTGGCGACAGCGCTCGCTTCACAGGTGGAGGATGGTGAGTTCTCTACGCATCTAAGTGCAGTTGTTACAGATCTCAATGCTACAGGTATAGACTTTAGTGGTAAGGCTTATGGCTATTTGAGTGATGACTTGGATAGCTTTGTTGTTGTGGCTAAGGTGTTGGATGTGGCTATGGTTGATACTACGGTTGAACTCCTATCTTATTTGCTTGTAGATGGCGGCGAGGATGCTATTGAGGTCGAATTGAATGGAGATACTCGTATCTTTGAATGTGAGGATGTTATGGTAATGTATAATAACTCTCGTATTGCCTTTGCTCTAAGTGGTGATGATGCGGCAATGGCTATTGCTGAGGAGGCTATCTCGCGTCCTAAATCTGATATGAGTGCTTTTGCATCGGATGATATTGCTTTGCAGGTGAATATTGCACGACTAATATCGTTGGCAACAGCGCAGATTGATGCACGCATGACAGAGTTGAGTGATAAACTTAATAGGAACGAAATTAGCGATGCTCATTACGCTCAACAATTAGATGATATAAGTAGTACTAAAGAGTTAATTGATAGCTATTCATCATACTTTAATACAGATGCAAAGATAACTATATCGTCAACCTTTGATCTCGGTCGTGCTACCCTATCATATAATGCTGAGGGCATCAACTATGGCGAATATGCAACACTGCTTAAGCCGACTAATAGCGCACATCTTGGTGTTTTAAGCCATGAGGCTTATGCTGTTATGAGTATTGGTGTTGATGGTAAGGTGTTGTCTGGTTTGGTAAGAGCATTGTTGGATAGCGACCTTATGGCCACTATGGGCATAAGACCAACTAATGAGATGAATATGATATTCTCGATAGTGTGTGATGCTATAAGTACTATTGATGGTGGTGTTACGGTTGCCCTAAATAGTATTGACGGCAGTGTTAAGCATACATATAACCGCTATTGGGATGAGTACTCTATTAGCCCCAATATAAAGAGCGTAGAGGCGATGATTATGGCAGATGTTGCAGATACTTACATCATCAATAATATTGCGCAGTTTGCTGGAGGTTTCCTCAATAAGGTAGACTCTACTCACTATACTCTACGACTTATGAACTATAAATTTTCTATGGGTCAAGATGAGCAGTTGTTCCACCTCGGTGTGAATATGACACCAACATCTAAGAGTCCATCTGCTTTGGATTGTGAGTGGGCCAAGGATGTAGATGGCTCATGTGCCTACTTCGTGGCGAATATCGATGCAATGATGAGTGGTGGCTTTATGGGTTCAGTTAATAAGCTCGTTACTCAGAATATTATGGAGGAGTATCGCTCAATCTATACAGAGGCCATGGAGGCTGTAAGCTATGTGTATGCATCGGTAGATAATCTTAATTCGGCAGAGGTGGTGATTGTCTTTGATGATAAGAGTATAAATGCACTTGAACAGATTAACGCCATTGTGCTTCCGGTGTTGGTGAATGAAGGTGTTAAAGCGATAATGTAACCTATGGAGAGAATAGAGCTAAATAGAACCATTCCAGAGATATTCGCCTCGCGCGGAGATATATCCTCGGATGTGTGGTTGAAAAATATATCTTTTGAGCGCGGCAAGAGCTACCTTATTCATGCTGCTTCTGGAACGGGAAAGTCATCGTTGTGTAGCTTTCTTTATGGCCAGCGCGGTGATTATAAGGGTGATATATTGTTTGATAGAGATAATATCGCATCATACACAACAAATCGTTGGTGTGAAATTCGCCAAAATGAGATATCTATTCTATTTCAAGATTTGAAGTTGTTTGGAGAGCTTACCGCCATGGAGAATGTGTGGATTAAGAACTCTATAACCAACTTCAAAAGTAGAGAGGAGATTGAGAGACTCTTCGAAGAACTTGGTATAGGCGATAAACTTAATGCTCGTATCGATCGTATGTCCTTTGGTCAGCAGCAGCGTGTAGCTCTTATTCGAAGCCTATGTCAGCCGTTTAGCTTTCTGTTGCTTGATGAGCCTATCTCGCACCTTGATGATAAGAATGGTGATATTATGCGTGATGTGATACTTAGAGAGGCTAAGGCTCAGGGTGCGGGCGTCATCGCAACATCTATTGGTAAACACATGAATATAGACTACGACCTATGCCTAAATCTCTAAACCTTATCTGGAAACTGCTTAGAAAGCATATAAGTATCTTTGAGTTAGCTGTATTCTTTATAGCTAACCTTATCGGTATGACCGTAATACTTGCGGGTGTGCAGATATATAGCGACTTGAAGCCTGTGATGACGGGAGATAACGCGCTTATAGGTAGTGATTACTTGGTTGTAACACACCCTGTGGAGCGTATGGGTGTTGGAGGTAAGAGCTTCTCTAAGGAGGATATTGCCGAGCTTGAATCTCAGGAGTTTGTATCAAGTGTCGGAGCCTTCTGTTCTTCAGAGTTTGAGGTGTATGGCTCTATAGTATTTGGCGGTCGTAAGCTCTCAACAATGCTATTCTTTGAGGCTATACCTGATAGCTTTCTTGATATTATGCCCAAGGAGTGGAACTATAAGGAGGGTAATGACACAATACCTATTATATTGCCACGCAACTACTTAAATCTTTACAACTTCGGCTTTAGTTCAACTCAGCAGCTGCCACAGATTACAGAAGATATTATCAAGCGCGTGGAGCTTGGTATAACCCTTAGAGGTAATGAACTGCGCGGCGACTTTACGGGTCGTGTCGTTGGCTTTTCGGATCGTATCAATACTATCCTTGTGCCTATAACATTTATGGAGTGGGCAAATAGTCGCTATGGTGATGCTGGTGATGAGGAGGCAACACGCCTAATTATCGAGGTGGAGAATCCGTCTGATCCTGCATTGGTGGCCTTCCTTGATGCAAACAACTATGAGGTTGAGAATAAACCGTCGGAGAGTAGTAAGGCAATGTTTATACTTAAAGTGTGCATTGCGATAATAATATGTATTGGTGTGATATTTAGTATTTTGTCTATTATTATACTCACACTTAGCATATATCTATTGCTCCAGAAGAATATTGTAAAGCTTGAAAACCTTATACTGATAGGTCACACTCCAAAGCGTGTGGCACTACCCTACAACTTGATGACGCTTATACTCAATATCTCTATATTGATTATCAGTATCGTAATCATCTGTATATCTCAGAGAATGTATATGGGTTATATCTCGCAGTTGGCGGGATGTGAGCTATCATCATCGCCCCTTGTAGCTGTGGTTGTCGGTGTGATATTCACAGCTGCGGTTATTCTCTTTAACTTCTCAATTATTAACCGTAAAATCAAGGAGATATCACGCAAACGATGATTCGCAAAGCCAATATAAGAGATCTTAACGCCATCATGGATATTGTCTGTGATGCTCAGGAGGCGTTACGCGAACTTGGCATTGATCAGTGGCAGGATGGATACCCATCTGCTGATGTTATTCGAGAGGATATAGAGTCTGGCGTTGGCTACCTATATACTCAAGCAGATAAAGTTGCTGGTTATGCGGCGATTGTCTTGACGGGTGAGGATGCATATAAGCAGATAGATGCACATGAGTGGGTAACAGACGAGGACTATGTCGTTGTACATCGCCTATGTGTTGGCAAGGGCTTTACTCGCGGTGGTATTGCTTTATCGCTGATGACAAAGGCTAAGGAGTTGGCGGTTGCTGCTGGATATAGTGGTTTCCGTATTGATACCCATAGAGGAAATGTGCGCATGCTCACTATGATGGATAAATTGGGATTTGAGTATCGAGGTATTATCCGTTATGAGAGTGGTGAAAGGTTGGCGTATGACCTGAAGTTTGACAGTAATTCAAAGCTGTAAATAGTTAAATTATGGCAAGTTATCTACAAGTAGAGAATATTTCGAAGTCGTATGGTGATCGTACGCTGTTCTCGAACATAAGTTTCAATATCAACGAGGGCGATAAGATTGCTCTTGTAGCACCTAATGGTACGGGTAAGTCGTCGTTGCTGAAGATTTTGGCGGGTGTGGAGCACTCTGATCGCGGTGGCGAGGTTAAGTTTATGAAGGATATCAAGGTGGCCTTTCTTGATCAGGAGAGTCACTATGACCCTAAGCGAACAATCTTTGATGAGGTCTACGCGCGCATGGGTGACCTTTCGCCTGAGCTCAAGGAGTATGAGGATGCTGTTGCAAGTGGCGATATTAAGCGCTTGGAGAGGGCTATCGCAGCCATGGATGCATCAAATGGTTGGAGTATCGAGCAGAAGATTCGCCAGGTGTTGTCATCGCTAAAGATTGAGCGTTGGGATCAGCCTATGGGTGAGTTGTCTGGTGGTGAGGCTAAGCGTGTTTCGTTGGCATGTATGATACTTCAAGATGCCGATTTTATCATTATGGATGAGCCTACCAACCACCTTGATATTGATATTATTGAGTACTTGGAGGGTTATCTTCAGCGCTCTCGATGCACACTTCTTATGGTAACGCATGATCGTTATTTCCTTGATAGAGTGTGTAATACAATTATGGAGATTGATCGTGGTGAGATTTTTACCTATCGTGGTAACTATACCGAGTATCTTCAGAAACGCGAAGAGCGATACCTTAATATGCAGGCCGAGATAGATAAGTCGCGCAATCTGCTCCGCAGGGAGTTGGAGTGGATACGCAGCACGCCTCAGGCTCGTACAGGTAAGGCTCGTTATCGCATCAATGCCTTCTATGATCTTAAGGATAAGGCTTCGGTGAGCCTTCGAAGTGATAGTGTGGAGATAGATGTTGCCACCTCGCGTCTTGGTCGTAAGATTATCGATTGTATGGATGTGTCGTTGCAGTTCGATGGCCGCAAGATGCTGGATAACTTCTCGTATAAGTTTACGCGTGGCGAGCGTGTTGGTATTGTAGGTCGTAATGGTGTTGGTAAGACCACCTTCCTAAATCTTATGGCTGGTAACCTTACACCTGACTCTGGTGTTATCGAGCAGGGCGAGACTCTTCGTATAGGTTACTATACACAGCGAGGTATTAACTTCAAGCCTGGTCAGACGGTGTTGGAGTGTGTGCAGGATATTGCAGATATTGTCAAGGCGTCAGATGGTCATGCTATCTCGGCAACAACATATCTCAACCGTTTCCTCTTTCCGCACGAGACCTTTAATAAGCGTGTTGATATACTTAGCGGTGGCGAGAAGCGTCGTTTATATCTTCTGATTGTGCTGATGCAAAATCCGAATATGCTTATCCTCGATGAGCCTACCAATGACCTTGATATCATGACTCTCAATGTCTTGGAGGAGTATTTGTCAGAGTTTACAGGCTCGTTGCTGATAGTGTCGCACGATAGATACTTCCTGGATAAGTGCGTAGACCACCTCTTTGTCTTTGAGGGCGATGGCCGTATCAAGGACTTTGTGGGCCACTATAGCGAGTATAGAGAATTTGTTAAGGAGCGTGAGGCTGATGAGCGTAATGAACAGCGCAACAACGCACCACAAAAGCCTCAGCAGCAGCGCACCCACGACACTTCAAAGCGCAAACTCACCTTTAAGGAACAGCGCGAGTTGGAGCAGTTGGAACTCGACCTCGCAACCCTCGGCGAGGAGCGCACAACCCTCGAAAACGAGATTTCATCAGGCACACTACCCTACGAACGCCTTTCGGAGGTCTCAAAACGCATCGAGGAGCTAATCGCCCTAATCGACGAAAAGGAGATGCGCTGGCTGGAGCTTAGCGAGTAGTGATTCATAGCATATATATAAGAGGTTGTTCAATAAAGTTCGTGAACAACCTCTTTTGTTTTAGCACAGGTATTAAAAATAATACCCGCGCTAAGGTGGGGTTAGACCAAGCGTAGCGCGAATACCAAAATAAACCTCGTCATCCTGAGGAGGGCTAACCGAGACGGTGTGGGTCGCAACCAGTTCCTATGCCCCGAAGTGAGGATCTACCGCTGTATAACTCGTTTATGGGTTGTAATATTATGTATCAGCAAAGGCGTAGAACAAAGGTAGATTGCCACAGAATTATATGGCAAGTGATTGCGTATCAGCAAGGTGTACGGATACAATTCTTCGCAATGACGAGGTTTATAAAAAAAGCGAAATTGCCGTAACAACGACAATTTCGTCAGAGGAATTTCCTTATGGTTAGAGGTTGAATAAAAAGATTTAGTTTTAGGATTGCGAAGACCGAAAAAGCGCAGTTTACTCGGCGTAAATGAGCATTTTGAGGTCGAGCATAACGACAAAATAGACTTTTAATTCTGCCTCTTAAAACTGCGGGCTTGATTATGCCCGCAGAAATAAATTAAATCGTTAAATAAATTGAATACGCTGCGCTTTTTATTCTAAGACAGGGCGAACAGACAGACCGCTGCTGCGATGGATCCAACCCCAGTCATAGTCCCCGCTATCGAAGTAGAGGAAGTGAGCGTAGAAGTCATCGTCCTCGCGAGGCGTAGAAATCCAATAGTGACCGCCCGAACCGACATAGAGAGACGACGTACTGTAGCGATAGCCAGCGGCAGGTAAGAAGATACTATTGCCGTTAGGACCAGTTACTCTTTGTCCGTTAACGCCATTGAGGGTTGTCCACTCCCATGTGCAATTGTTACGCAATTCATCTTGTTCTGCCTCGGTTGGCATACGCCAACCACCTCCCCAATTAACAGAGGCTGCATCGTATTGTGTGCCACTTATATCGCCAAGGTATTCAGTCTGTTCTCTCCAGCCATCTTCTATCACAGTCCAATATTTGTAGGTCGCCCATGTATACTCCTCCTTGGGACTTATCTCGCCCCAGGCAAAGTAATCGCCATACTCCTCAGGAGCATTTGCACCTACATTGCAGGTCGCCCATTTGACACTTAGACCTAAGTCTACCCATTCTTTTCCTACTTCTGGAGTGTCGGGAGTATCTTCGCCCGGTGTGTTGCCCGTAAACTCATCTGCATCCTTGATAACATAGTCGATACTCTTTATCTTACCCCGCTCAAGGTCAAAAGCTGGCAATGCGAATGTTTTATCGCCATCAGCAAATGAGAATGTTACGCTCAAATCACTCTTCTCAAAACTCATTGCTGGCATAGCGATATAGAAACTCTTAACATCAGAATCGATAGTTGCCTCTATATTTGCAAGTGTAATTTCGTTAGTACCATTGTTGGTAACAACTGCCAAGTGGTCGTTTGTGTCGATAGTTACCTCGCCCGCGATATTATGACTCTGCGACGATACTTTCATATAGTTAAGGTCGAATGTGTCGGGAAGAATGGTCGAGATATTAAATCGTAGCAATGCACCTGAGTTTACAAACGAGAAGTTATTAGTCGATGACTTTGCCGACATTAGGGCGTATGTCAAGTCGCGCTCTGCATTGTATATCTGCTCAGAAGCGAGGGCTGTAGTAATAACATCACCCGAAATAGTGGCTGTAGCATCGTATGGATATACAGCATAGTTGTTTGTGATAGCTGTTTTGTCCGAACCTGTATAGCCTACATACTCAAATGTTGCTGAGCGGCCATTTGCCGATAGGTCCTTGACTTTGTACTGTCGATTGTGAGAGGTCTTGGTAAAGATTGTAAGGTGGTCGTCAGCGTTCCATACCACAGCAGTACCATCAAGGTCGGCGCGTGTGCCATCCTCAAATGTAGCTGTAAAGTCCTCGGTGCGCTGTACAGCATCGACCTCTACATCGTTCTTCATACACGATGTGAAGAGTGCCACTAGCGTAGCGCAAAAGATAAATTTTTTCATAGTTGTATCTGTTAAAAGTTAATAGCTCGAATTATCCCAATGTGATATGGTCATCATCCTCCTTATACTCGGGAAGTTGGCTGCCACTAAAGCCCTGTTCAACCTCTACAGCCACGACTTCAAATTCAGGCACGAGGTACTCCTCTTCTTTGTCGTGTTTCATAAGCATTTATGTTTTAGGTTAATAATCGCCTCCCGCAAGAATGCGAAAGGCGAAATTATTTGAAGTGATTGAATGCTCTTTATGCCTGTAACCACTTGTGCTTTGCTACGCTGTAGATAGGTACAAATGGGAGAATTAGCGGAGTCTTCTTGATGTATGCCTGGAACTCTGGGTCGTTGCCGTAGGTCTCTGTCTGGCGAAGCTCCAAACGGCGTGCACCGCTAAACATTACATATACGATACCGATATAGCCAACGATAGCAATAACCCACTGCCATAGTGTGCAGCATGCGCCGAAGCAGATAAGGAAGCTACCTGTCCACATCAATACCTCGCCGAAGTAGTTAGGACAGCGCACGATGCGGTATAGACCTGTGTCGACATAGCGGCGAGCGTTGATCTTCTTAGCTGCGCTCTTCTGAGCATCGGCAACCATCTCGATAATAACACCAACAGTAGCAACGATAGCACCTATCCATGCCCACAACTCGTTGACAGCTGCGCCATTAGCAAGGTTATATAAATAGAAGGTTGCAGGGCTTATCTGTCCCAAGTACAATATAGCGCACATAGCCCATATAGAGAACATTACGAACAAAGGTTTCTTTGTGGTGTTCTCTGGCTGATACAAAATCTGCTTATATGTAGCCGATTTACGCTCACGATGAAGTAGGTAGAGTGCCAGGCGTAGGCCATAGACAAACAACACTGCACAGAGAATAGCTGTAGGGAGTGTTAGTGTGTCGAAGAAGATAACAGCTGTAGCAGCAGCAAGAGCTGTAATAGTCAAGCCGTAACCAATGCTAAAGAAGTAGATGAAGTAGAGCCAACCCACTGCTGAAACTGCAAATGAGATGCCCAAAAGCAAAAGTAAATAGGTCATAGTATTAAATGTTTTAAGAATTATCCTACACAAAGTTAGGAAATATTTTGTTTCATACAACAATAAATTTGCATAATTGGAGGCTGATAGGTACTTTTGTAATATAATATGTCAGAAATATGCGAGAGATAGATCCAAAAACAACAAGTCGCGCCAAGGCCTTTGAGCTATGGATGAAGGCAGCAATGCCAATGGTGACAATGACCAAAACCTTTGATATAACACATTTGCGCCGTGTAGCAAAGCGTAAGGGTGTGAAGCTAAATATGTTGATGTGTTACGCTGTGGTTAAGGCAGCATCATCCTTCAAGGAGTTTTACATGTTGCCTGTGGGTGATAAGCTCATGGAGTTTGATAACCTCGCCATTAACACAATAGTAATGACCGAGGATGGCGGTATAAATACTTGTGATATCCCATTTTCGGAGGATATTCATCAGTTTGAAGCTGATTATTTGCGCATTACAGCATTAGCGCAGAGAAGCAAGGAGGATGTGGTGCTTGGCGATGACTATATGGTTATCGGCAGCTCGGCTCTCACAAAGTGCGAACTTGACTCGGTGGTTAATGTCTACGCTGGTTTCTGGAATAATCCGTTTGTAGTGTGGAGTAAGTATCGTAAGGGTTGGTTTAAGACTACCCTATCGCTATCCTTCCAATTTCATCATACACAGATGGATGGACCTATCTCTACTGGCTTCTTGAATAAACTTCAAGAGGTGATGAACTCGATAGAGTATTAGTCTACAACAGTGGGTAGATTGTTGGCGGTTGGATAGATACCCATGCTGCGCCATTACCGCGTGAGGTACAGACGATACGCACGGCCTTAATAGGCTGTTGTGGGTGTTCGATAGTATATATACCACACTCTAAATCACCTATATAGGTAAAGTTATCTCCATCATAACTTATCTCAACATATCCATTCTCAAAGATGTAGCGAGGTAGCTGAAAGTTGCCCGTAGCGACCTTCATTTGTCTACATCTTACAGGTGTATCAAATGTGAACATCACCCAATCGCCTACATCGCCAGCGCGTGTGGTGCGCGCCAAACGGCCATAGTTCTCGGCTTTATCAAAAGAGAACTTCTCACTCTCAGGCATCGAGGAGGTGATGTCGAACTTTGGTGTTATAGTTCTGAAATGAGCATCCACGGCTGCAGTGGTAGATGTCGCTTTACCTCGGCGCGAAATAAAGGTGTACTCGGCAGGATTGGCCGTTGCGATAGGCTCCTTGTAGAGTAGTTCTGCTGTAGAAGACTCTCTGCGGTAGTATATCACACTTCCGTCATCCACGGTTGCAGTTAACACTCCATTTTCGTATTTAACCGCTGGTGTGTT
>JAFYRL010000168.1 GCA_017546975.1 Alistipes sp. | reverse complement strand
ATTTCGGTTGCTTTTGTGTCTATTTCGGCATCTATCTTATCTTTCCTCGGTTGCTATGCCCGCATAGCGCCCTCGAAAAAGATAAGAAATCTGTTCGAAATATCCAACAAAATAAACTCGACCTAATTTATAGAACATCCCTATAATTGAGCAGACCATACGATAACGGCTCGGTAAGAGAATAACCTCTACGCCGAGCCGTTGTTGTTTATACATATCAAACTACCCTCTTACCTGTCTATACAATCTCCATGAGGTGAGTATCGCTGCTGAGCTAAGACCTACAATCAAACCTGTAACCAAGCCGTGGCAACCCATATCCATGCCATAGGCGAGCCAGCAACCAATCGGGATATTCAGCACAAGGTAGCTACAGAGAACTATAGGCATAATGATTTTAACATCCTGCAAGCCTCGAAGCATACTTATCGATAGGCCCTGCACAGCATCTGAGAATTGATATATCGCAATCAAAAGCATAAGCTCTGCGGTGAGGGCTATGACCTCACTGTTATCCGTAAATAGTGACGCCATAGGTTCTCTGAACACAACAAAGATAAAGGCCATAAGCGTAGCCCACGCGATACCAATGTGATATGTAGCATTGACCATAGGACGCAACTCATCATGCTGCTTGGCGCCCGCAATATGCGATACAAGGATTGTTGATGCCGAGCCTATAGCCACCGTTATCATCCATGCAATGTTGGCTATGCTGAACGACACCTGCATAGAGCCTGCCGCAACCTCACCAAACGACAGAGCAAGGATAGAGGTTAGGATAAAGGCTGCCGACTCTAATATCATTTGGAAAGATATTGGATATCCCACCTTGAATAGGCTCTTCAAATAGCTAATTTTGAAGCCTTTAACCTCGAAGAATGAACGATAAAGGCGTAGACGCGATGATAGGAAGTAATAGGCCACTATTGCAACCATCTGTCCTACGCGCGATATTAGCGTTGCAAGACCTGCGCCCTCTGCACCCATAGCCTCCACACCACACTTACCAAAGATAAAGATGTAGTTAAGCAGGATGTTTAGTGCATTACCCGCAAGGGTTATCCACATCGCAGTCTTTGTATTACCTATACCCTCCAAGAACTGCTTTATAGCGAGGAAGAGCATCAACGGGATGATACTCCACACCAACATATCATAGTATGGTAGTGCCATCTCTGCCACCAGCTCGATATTCTGTCCTGGCACACTCATCCATTCGCCAAGCACAGCAATAAATGGACGCAGCGCCACAGCAACCACAGTTGCCACAAGACCAATAATACCACAATAGAGAATACTATTCTGGAAGATGTAGCCCACCTCACGACGGTCACGCCTTGCGAAGTGCTCACCAACAAGCGGCGTAATCGCCAAGGCCAAGCCAAGAGCAGCAAGATATATTAACAAAAAGAGCGAGCTGCCCAACGATACTGCAGCCAAGGGTATAGGGTCCTCGCCGCCATAGTTTCCCACCATTGCCGTATCTGCAAACTGCGTTGTAAGCTGTCCCGCTTGAGCCAACATCACAGGCATGGCAAGGAGAAGCAATCTCTTATAGTACGGAGTATATTTTCTTAATGTTTTCATCGGGGCAAAGATAGTGAATAACCTAAGTATTTCTACCTATTTTTGACCATAATTTATATTGGAACAGATGAACGAGAGGAAAAAAAACTACCTTTGTCAATGTTAAAGAATACTTAACACTAAAACATAACCATAAAAGACCTAAATTTCATAACAAAAATGGTAGATATTTTTGATCGTTTATCGAAGAATGCTGGAGGACCTATTGGTCAGTATATGTCGGCAGTACACGGCTACTTTGCCTTCCCTAAATTGGAGGGCGAGCTCGGTCCTCACATGATGTTCCGTGGCAAGCCAGTGCTAAACTGGAGCCTTAACAACTACCTCGGTTTGGCTAACCACCCTGAGGTGCGCGAGGCAGATGCCGAGGCAGCAAAGCAGTATGGCATGGCATACCCTATGGGTGCTCGTATGATGTCGGGACAGACAAAGTACCACGAGCAGTTGGAGAGAGAGTTGGCAGAGTTCGTTGGTAAGGAGGATGCCTTCCTTCTTAACTTCGGCTATCAGGGTATGATTTCGATTATCGACTGCTTGCTCACCCCACGCGATGTCGTTGTCTATGATAAGGAGTGCCACGCCTGCATTATCGATGGTTTGCGTATGCACCCAGGCAAACGCTTTGTATATGCACACAACGACGAGGAGTCGTTCCACCTACAGCTTAAGCACGCTACGGAGCTTGCTGAGCAGCAACACGGTGGTGTGCTTGTTATCACCGAGGGTGTCTTCGGCATGAAGGGCGACCTCGGCTTCTTGGATGTCATTGTAAAGTATAAGAAGGACTACAACTTCCGTCTCTTGGTTGACGATGCTCACGGCTTCGGTACTATGGGAACTAACGGTAAGGGTACGGGCGACCACTTCGGCGTACAGGACCAGATTGATGTGTTGTTCAACACCTTCGCTAAGTCAATGGCGGGCATCGGCGCCTTTGTATGTGGACCACGCTGGTTGATTAACCTCTTCCGCTACAATATGCGTTCGCAGCTCTATGCTAAGTCGTTGCCAATGCCTATGGTACTCGGTGCTTTGAAGCGTCTTGACCTTATCCGCAAGCACCCTGAGTATAAGGAGAAGCTTTGGGAGATTACCCGCGCCTTGCAGAAGGGTCTTACCGAGAATGGCTTTGATATTGGCGTTACGCAGTCACCCGTTACACCTATCTATATGAAGGGTGGTAACGAGGAGGGTACAAACCTTATCGTCGACCTCCGCGAGAACTACGGTTTGTTCTGCTCTATCGTTGTATATCCCGTTATCCCTAAGGGCGAGATTATCCTTCGCGTCATCCCTACTGCGGCACACACCATGGAGGATGTGGAGTACACAATCAACACCTTCAAATCTGTCCGTGCAAAGTTCGAGGCCGGCGAGTATATCAAGGATATTCCTCAGATGGCAGACCCTGAGTTCAAGGTGCGATAGAGAGAGCCTGAGATATTGAAATAGGGAGTTTAGGGAGTGTATTACTCTCTAAATTCCCTATTTCTTTTTTAAGAGCAGAATCATTAGAAAGTGAAAACTGAAAGGTGAAAACTGAAAAGTAAGGTATGCTTCGCATGAATTTTATATGCGTCGCAGACACCACACCTTTCACTTTTCACTTTTCACTTTTCAGTTCAATTTCTTGTCAGAAGGGGTTAGGCTTGGCCTCGATAAAGAAATTCGGCTGGATGGAACATACTTGGCGTATTTTCCATTCAGCCGAATGATTGAGAGGTCGAGAATGACCCCTTATCACAAGAAATTTCTTGTCAGAAGTCGTGAGATGTGGCATATCGCAAAAGAAACCACTCAGGGATAGTACAAGAAGTACAGCCCTGAGTGGTTTGAACTTTTGGGGATATGCCGCAGATAGCGGCTTATCACAAGAAATTTACTCGTTTGCAGTAAGCGCTGCGATAACAGCCTGTGCATTGTTAACATTTGCACCAGCAGTAACATTCTTCATAGCTGCGATAGCCTGATCGAACTGCTCCTTCTCGTTGTAAGCTACACCAAGCAAGTAGTAGATATCGCTACGACCCTCGTCAGTAGTCTGAGCAGCAAGTGCAGACTCAGAGAGCTCAATCATCTTGTTGAAGTCCTTCTTACCGTAGTATGCCTGAAGGGTAATCTTTGCAGCCATAGCAGCATCCTCAAGCTCTGAAGCCATTGCGATGATACCATCGTAGTCATTTGCAATCTGAAGCTTAGCAACCTCATTATTTGTGTACATGTGCATCTTCTCCTGAGCAGCAGCGATAGCCTCAGCGAACTTATCAGCATTCATAGCAGCAATCTTAGTACAGATCTTCATACCCTCCTGGTACATGTTACTCTTGAAGTAGCTCTCAGCGAGGTTCAATGCCATATCTGTGTTACGAGGATCAGCCTCATAACCCTTAGAGAATACTGCGATAGCTGTAGCGTAGTCCTCAGAGTTGAAGGCATCAGCACCCTGAGCCTGGTACATCTGACCTACATAAGCACGGTTCTTATTCATTGCAGCAACATCCTCATACAACTCTGCAAGGTTTGCAGCCTCAGAGAAGTTTGCGATAGCCTCCTCGTAGTTCTTAGCGTTGTAAGCAGCAATACCCATCTTGTTGTAGCAAGTTACGATGAACTTCTTAGAGCCCACGATAGCCTTCTGCTGGTTTGCATCTGGCTCCTCGATATCCCAGCTTGCGTCGATAATCTCCTGGAACTGAGCGATAGCCTCGTTATAGTTCTGAGCCTTAGCGTTAGCTACACCCTGCTGGAAAGTAGCTACTACATCAGTCTGAGCGAAGAGAGTTGTTGCACCCATCAAAGCAACAACGGTCATAATAAGTCTTTTCATAGTCTTTTTAGTATAGTTTAAGTTCAAATTTTCTCATCTTTTTGGTAAAAACCAGCTACAAAGCTACAACTTTTTTTGAAATCGTACACTCTTTATCATCAATTATTTGCGCAAAGAGCTAAAAAATTCCTGCATAATTCTCTCACACTCCTCCTTAAGCACGCCCTTTACCACCTTTGTGCGTGGGTGCATGATGCGCTCTGAATAGGTCGAGTAGCCACGCTTATCATCCGCAGCGCCATAGACCACACGGCCTATCTGACTCCATGCCAAAGCACCACCACACATCACACAAGGCTCCACGGTAACATATAGCGTACAGTCATTAAGATACTTACCTCCGAGTGTTGACATTGCTGCCGTAATAGCCTGCATCTCAGCATGTGCTGTAGCATCCATAAGTGTCTCCACAAGGTTATGGCCACGACCGATGACTCTATCCCCTGCCACGACAATAGCTCCGATAGGAACCTCTCTCTTTTCCAACGCTCTGAGGCCCTCATCTATTGCCATACGCATATATTTTTCATCTTTTTCTGCCTCTGACCTATTTTTTTCTGCCATTTGATACCACTTTTATATGAAAATGTATTACCTTTGTGAGTTGCAAAGATATGAAAAAAATCTAATAATATTATAAACATGTACAGAACACATAACTGCGGTGAACTCCGCATTGAAAATGTAGGTCAGGAGGTTACTCTTGCGGGCTGGGTACAGAAGGTGCGCAACCTTGGTGCTATGGCATTTATCGACCTTCGCGACCGTTTTGGCATCACTCAGATCACCGTTGAGGAGCACTCTTCAGAGGAGGTTAAGGCTATCGCTTCACAGGTAGGTCGTGAGTTTGTTTTGCAGGTTAAGGGTAAGGTTATCGAGCGCTCGTCGAAGAACTCAAAAATCGCTACTGGCGACATTGAGATCTCTGCCACAGAGCTTAAGATTTTGAACCGCGCTGTGACACCTCCATTCACCATTGAGGAGGAGTCAGATGGTGGCGATGATCTTCGTATGAAGTACCGCTACCTTGACTTGCGTCGTCCACCTTTGCAGCGTGCGATGATTCTTCGTCACCGCATGGCTCAGGCTGTGCGCCAGTTCCTTGACAAGGAGGGCTTCCTTGAGATTGAGACTCCATACCTTATCAAGTCTACACCTGAGGGTGCGCGCGACTTTATCGTGCCATCACGCATGAACCCTAACCAGTTCTACGCACTTCCTCAGTCACCACAGACTCTAAAGCAGCTCTTGATGGTTGCGGGTTATGACCGTTACTTCCAGATTGTACGCTGCTTCCGCGATGAGGACTTGCGCGCTGACCGTCAGCCAGAGTTTACACAGATCGACTGCGAGATGTCGTTCGTAGAGCAGGAGGATGTACTCGAGATCTTCGAGCGCTGGGCACGCTACATGTTTAAGGAGGTTATGGATATCGAGTTTGCTGAGCCATTCCGCCGCATGCCATGGATTGAGGCTATGGAGAAGTATGGCTCGGATAAGCCAGACTTGCGCTTCGGCATGGAGTTCGCAGATATCACTGACCTTGCCCATGGCCACGATTTTGTTGTATTCGACTCTGCTGATTATATCGTAGGTTTCGCTGCTGAGGGTTGCGCTTCATATACCCGTAAGCAGATTGACGAGCTCACCGAGTTCGTTAAGCGCCCACAGGTAGGTGCTAAGGGCCTTGTATGGATTCGTGTTGACGAGGCGGGCGCTATCAAGTCATCTATCGATAAGTTCTTCACACCTGAGGATTTGAAGGCTATCGTTGAGCGCGTAGGCGCTAAGAATGGCGATATGATTTTCATTCTCTGTGGCGAGAAGTTCAAGACACTTACTCAGCTATGCACCTTGCGTCTTGAGGTTGCCGAGCGTCTTGGCTTGCGCGATCCTAAGAAGTTCGCTCCATTGTGGGTTGTTGACTTCCCAATGTTCGAGTGGGACGAGGAGACACAGCGCTTCTACGCTATGCACCACCCATTCACCTCGCCAAAGCCAGAGGATGCACAGTACTTCGACTCTGGCGAGCTTGGCAAGATGCGTGCTAACGCCTACGACTTCGTATGTAACGGTACGGAGATTGGCGGTGGCTCTATCCGTATCCACGATGCAGAGCTTCAGGCTAAGGTATTCAACGCCCTTGGCTTCACACCAGAGGCTGCCGAGGAGCAATTCGGCTTCCTCATGAACGCCTTCAAGTATGGCGCACCTCCACACGGTGGTTTGGCCTTCGGTTTCGACCGTCTATGCTCATTGTTCGGTGGCTCGGAGTCTATCCGCGACTACATCGCCTTCCCAAAGAACAACGCAGGCCGCGATGTAATGCTCGATGGTCCATCACCTGTTGCTCAGGCACAGCTCGACGAGCTATACCTTGCTCTCGTTGAGCCAACAAAGGAGTAATTCAATCAATTTGATGATTATAAAAAGATAGGGATTTCCTTCAAAGAGATCCCTATCTTTTTTTGCAGCTGACACAATTAATGTAATCACCCCAACCTTTTATCGGTTAATAAAATTGTTAGATAGACCCAACTAATCTATCGACACCTGCAAATCTTCCTCTGTAATATCATAAACCCAAATAAAATAAGTATCTGCCGTCCTATAATATTCATATGGATCCCAATAATAATATCTCCACCGCTCTTCTTTGAAAACATTTAGTTCTTCCCTCTCCATGTTATCAGGGCGCCATCTACACAACAGATTTCCATCCAAATCGCAAACCGATATCTCATCTAATGTTAAAATACCATCAAATGTAGGTTGTTTGTTAAGTGCATAAGAAAAACCATTACGAAATATCCATACTGAATCTTGAGGTTGAACTATCACTTTATTTTGAGTCTGCCATGTCCTTGGTACTCCATTGAGTACCAATGTCGTATTTGTCATATTTTTCATAAAGTGAAATCCTGTACGATGCCACAGCTGATCATGAGGATCACACGCTGACATAAGAATTAAAAATAGCGCAAGATATTTTATTCGTCTCATAAGTATGTAATTTTATAACTATTATCAAGTAATGATCCTAAAATTTGCTATCAAAGTTATAAAAATATCTGCAAAAGCACAACCTCTACATAGGTTTTTATGACGAGTCTACTTATTTACGCATCGTGGGGATAAAACTATCGGGATAAAACAATACAAAAAAATTTGCTTTTCATGGGAGTTTTTTGTACTTTTGTTCGGATTATACCATGCTATATACGCATGCGTGCGCATGGTGTAGGAGAGCAAGTATAGCGCAATAGAGAAACAGAAAGATATAAGATATTAAATATCACACACTTAAAACAATTAAACTCTAAACAATTATGGCTAATACCAAAGAAAAGTTGTTCGCGGAGTTCCCACCAGTATCGACAGAGCAGTGGGAGGCCGTTATCACAACTGACCTAAAGGGCGCAGATTATGAGCGCAAATTGGTATGGAAGACTGGCGAGGGTTTCAATGTACGCCCTTACTATCGTGCTGAGAACCTTGCAGAGGTTGAGTATCTCGGTGCT
>JAFYRL010000167.1 GCA_017546975.1 Alistipes sp. | reverse complement strand
TTGGCGTTGCACTTGCTCTCAAAATGCTCATTTACGCCTAGTAAACTCCGCTTTTTTGAGCTTCGTGCGCCTAAAATTAGCTCTTGTTATACAACTTCACAAGAAAAAAGTGACTGTCCATAAACTTGTTGGACAGTCACATTCGCATAATTGTTGTTAGCGGCAGCAAATGCTGCCTTATCGTGGAAAATTGCTTACTTAACCTCCTCAAACTCTACATCCTCAGGCTGCGCCTGCTGCTGCTCAGCACCTGGGTTAGCACCCTGTGCGCCCTGAGCCTGCTGTGCCTGCTGCTGTGCGTAGATATCCTGTGACGCTGCCTGCCATGCTGCGTTAAGTGCCTCAATAGCAGAGTCGATAGCTGCGATATCCTTAGCAGCGTGCGCCTCCTTAAGCTTAGCAAGAGCACCCTCGATAGCAGACTTCTTATCTGCTGGGAGCTTATCGCCATACTCCTTAAGGTTCTTCTCTGAAGCGAAGATATTTGAGTCTGCCATGTTAATCTTCTCGATACGCTCCTTGTCGGCCTTATCCTTAGCCTCGTTAGCCTTAGCCTCGTCACGCATGCGCTGAATCTCTGCATCTGTAAGACCGCTTGATGCCTCGATACGGATCTTCTGCTCCTTACCTGTACCAAGATCCTTAGCTGACACATTAAGGATACCGTTAGCGTCGATATCGAAGGTTACCTCAATCTGTGGCACACCGCGTGGAGCTGCTGGAATACCGTCGAGGTTGAACTGACCGATAGACTTGTTATCTGCTGCCATAGCACGCTCACCCTGGCATACATTGATAGTTACAGATGGCTGATTATCAGCAGCTGTAGAGAACACCTGAGTCTTACGAGTAGGGATTGTTGTGTTAGCCTCGATAAGGCGTGTCATAACACCACCCAATGTCTCGATACCAAGTGAAAGTGGAGTTACATCCAACAAAAGAACATCCTTAACCTCACCTGTAAGGACACCACCCTGGATAGCAGCACCTACAGCTACAACCTCATCAGGGTTTACTGAGCGGTTAGGAGCCTTGCCGAAGAACTCCTCAACAACACGCTGGATAGCTGGAATACGAGTTGAACCACCAACGAGGATAACCTCATCAATCTGGCTTGCCTGCAAACCTGCATCACGCAACGCTGTGCGGCATGGCTCGATAGTCTTCTGCACAAGGTGGTCGCAAAGCTGCTCGAACTTAGCGCGTGTAAGGGTCATCACAAGGTGCTGTGGGATACCGTTTACTGGCATGATGTATGGAAGGTTAATATCTGTAGACATAGCCGATGAAAGCTCAATCTTTGCCTTCTCAGCAGCCTCCTTCAAGCGCTGCAATGCCATAGGATCCTGACGAAGGTCGATGCCGTGCTCAGCCTTGAACGCCTCAGCCATGTAGTCAATCAAAACATGGTCGAAGTCATCACCACCAAGGTGTGTATCACCATTTGTAGACTTAACCTCGAATACACCGTCACCCAACTCAAGGATAGAGATATCGAAAGTACCACCACCAAGATCGTAGACAGCAATCTTCATATCGTCCTGCTTCTTATCAAGACCGTATGCCAAAGCTGCCGCTGTAGGCTCGTTGATAATACGACGCACCTTCAAACCTGCAATCTCACCAGCCTCCTTAGTTGCCTGACGCTGTGAGTCAGAGAAGTATGCAGGAACTGTGATAACAGCCTCTGTAACCTCCTGACCGAGGTAGTCCTCAGCAGTCTTCTTCATCTTCTGAAGAGTGATAGCCGAGATCTCCTGTGGAGTGTACTGACGACCGTCGATGTCAACACGTGGAGTGTTGTTGTCGCCCTTAACGATTGAGTATGGAGCACGCGCGATATCTGATGTTACAGCATCGTAACGCTCACCCATAAAGCGCTTGATTGAGAATACTGTACGCTTAGGGTTAGTGATAGCCTGACGCTTTGCAGGATCACCCACCTTACGCTCACCATCATTTGTAAATGCCACTACTGAAGGAGTTGTACGATGACCCTCAGCGTTAGGAATAACTACAGGCTCGTTACCCTCCATTACAGCCACACACGAGTTGGTTGTAC
>JAFYRL010000166.1 GCA_017546975.1 Alistipes sp. | reverse complement strand
CGTCTACAAGGTGAACCTCTGTGTCGCGAACGACAGGGAAGTCGGCACCAAGACGAGCCTTGATACGATCGGTATTAATGAAGTGGCCATCGTCGGTGAGCTGCTCATTCGACTGTGCCACAATCTGACCCTTAGTAACCTTCTCACCTGTCAACACAGTAGGCTTCAAGGTCACAGTTGTATTCTGGTTGGTACGACGGTAGCGTGGAAGTGTGTAGACAGTAACCTCTGGCTTGAATGATGCAATCTGCTCATCCTCAGAACGCTCGTAGCGTACCTCGATGCGTGTAGCATCAGAGAATACTACCTCGCCATCGCCCTCAGCCACAACCTGGACACGGCTATCTACAATCATATCCTTCTCGATACCTGTACCTACGATAGGAGCCTCAGGACGCACCAATGGCACTGCCTGGCGCATCATGTTAGATCCCATCAACGCACGGTTAGCATCATCGTGCTCAAGGAATGGGATAAGACTCGCAGCGATAGATGCAACCTGGTTAGGCGCAACATCAACAAGGTCAACCTCTGTGTCATGAACGACAGGGAAGTCGGCACCCAAACGAGCCTTAATACGGTCAGTGTTGATGAAGTGACCGTCGTCGGTAAGCTGCTCATTTGACTGAGCTACAGTCTTACCCTCCTCCTCCTCAGCAGAGTAGTAGCGGATGTTATCGTTGTTTAGATCAACAATACCATCGTTAACCTTGCGGTAAGGAGTCTCGATAAAGCCCATATCTGAAATCTTTGCATATACACACAAAGATGAGATAAGACCGATATTAGGACCCTCAGGAGACTCGATAGGACACAAACGACCATAGTGTGTGTAGTGTACATCTCGAACCTCGAAACCTGCACGATCACGCGAAAGACCACCAGGACCCAACGCCGAAAGACGACGCTTGTGGGTAATCTCAGCCAATGGGTTAATCTGATCCATGAACTGAGAGAGCTGGCTAGTACCAAAGAACGAGTTTACTACGCTCGCCAAGGTCTTAGCATTGATCAAGTCCTCTGGAGTAAAGACCTCATTATCACGAACATTCATACGCTCGCGGATTGTACGGGCGATACGCACCAAACCAATAGAGAACTGATTTGCAAGCTGCTCACCTACTGTACGCACACGACGATTTGACAAGTGGTCAATATCATCGACATCAGCCTTTGAGTTGATAAGCTGGATGAGGTACTTGATGATCTCGATGATATCCTCACGAGTAAGTGTGCGGATAGCTGGATCAATACTCAACTCCAACTTCTTGTTTATACGGAAACGACCTACATCGCCCAAGTCGTAACGCTTATCTGAGAAGAAGAGCTTCTCGATAACATCACGAGCGGTAGCCTCATCTGGTGGCTCCGACGCGCGCAACTGTCTATAGATGTATACGACAGCCTCCTTCTCGGAGTTACATGGGTCCTTATGTAGGGTGTTATAGATAATCGAGAAATCGATACCCGATGGGGTCTCGTTGTGCAACAAGATAGACTTTGTACCTGACTCGATAATCTCGTCAATGTGCTCCTCCTGAAGCTCAACCTCACGATCTACGATAACCTTATTACGCTCGATAGATACAACCTCACCGGTATCCTCATCTACGAAGTCCTCAACCCAAGTTGAAAGAACACGAGCTGCAAGCTTACGACCTACATTCTTCTTAAGGTTAGCCTTAGTAACCTTAACCTCATCTGCAAGGTCGAAAATCTCCAAAATCTGCTGGTCTGTCTCGAAACCGATAGCACGCAACAATGTTGTTACAGGCAACTTCTTCTTACGATCGATGTATGCATACATCACATTGTTGATATCGGTAGCGAACTCAATCCATGAACCCTTGAATGGGATGATACGAGCTGAGTAGAGCTTAGTACCGTTTGTGTGCATGCTCTGACCGAAGAATACACCAGGTGAACGGTGTAGCTGTGATACAACAACGCGCTCGGCACCGTTGAAGATGAAGGTACCGCGCTCGGTCATGTAAGGGATAAGACCAAAGTAGACATCCTGTACCACCTCATCGAAGTCCTCATGCTCAGTGTCAGTACAGTAGAGCTTAAGCTTCGCCTTGAGAGGCACACTGTAGGTCAAACCACGCTCCAAACACTCCTCGATAGAGTAGCGGGGCTGGTCAATGAAGTAATCAATAAACTCCAGAACGAAGTTGTTTCTGGTGTCTGTAATTGGGAAATTCTCGTTGAACACCTTGAACAAGCCCTCGTTCTTACGATTCTCGGCTGTGGTGTCAAGCTGGAAAAAATCTCTGAAAGACTTAAGCTGAATCTCCAACAAGTCAGGATATGGAACCCTGTTCTTGATAGTTGAAAAGCTTATTCGCTGTTGTTGTGTTGTGGACATAAATCCAATTGTTTAAGTTAAGGGCGCATCCCAAAGGGAGAACCCCGAAAAATTTACACTAAGTGTTAACCTATTACCGACCGCTATACATCACGGCACTCATCGTCTTGACCCACAAAAGGGCTCGCTAAGAGTTTACCTCCGCTCACCACAGTTGCAAGCTCCCCTCTGACATCACGGCAAGACTACACAACATCAGTCTCGCTAGTACCAAGGGGCAACGATATGGGCATAAGCCATATTTTTGGAACTTAATTATCCCGCTAATGCCCTCAGTGTCACACATGTACACTCTGAGAGCATCTAAATATCTAAGACTCTGGTACAGCCTATTTTTGCACTCCAGAATATTAGACCACAAAAGGCATAGAGCTTACTGTAACAGTAAACTCTACACCTTATAGGTTGGTGTGAGACTTATAATCCCTTAGGAATTACTTAAGCTCAACCTCTGCACCTGCCTCCTCAAGAGCTGACTTGATAGACTCAGCCTCCTCCTTAGAGATACCCTCCTTGATTGCCTTAGGAGCGCCATCAACCAAAGCCTTAGCATCACCCAATGACAAACCAGCGATCTCCTTAACAACCTTGATAACCTGAAGCTTTGCCTGACCAGCGTTCTTCAAGATTACATCGAAAGTTGACTTCTCAGCAGGAGCAGCCTCACCTGCACCAGCTGCAGGAGCAGCAACTGCAACAGCTGCAGCAGCT
>JAFYRL010000165.1 GCA_017546975.1 Alistipes sp. | reverse complement strand
GTTGCTTTTGTGTCTATTTCGGCATCTATCTTATCTTTCCTCGGTTGCTATGCCCGCATAGCGCCCTCGAAAAAGATAAGAAATCTGTTCGAAATATCCAACAAAATAAACTCGACCTAATTTATAGAACCTCCCTTAAGTCGAAAAACTATTTTGTAGATTAAATTATATTTTCTACCTTTGCACCAACTAAGGGGTGCTAACGAATGTCGTTGTTACACAAGCGCGCGGTGTGAGACAATAATATGCGTTGGCTGAGATTAGACCCATTGTACCGGATACAGGTAATGCTGAGACCGGGATTGGACATATCTTATAAGACCCCTTTTCAACTTAAATTATTAAAGTATGAAAAGGATTTTTTATTTATGGGCATTACTGCCCTTTGTATGTGCCAATAGCGTGGCGCAGGAGTACAATCACTATGAAAGGGTAGATACCACTAAGATCTATGAGGTGGAGACGGTAGAGGTTATAACAACCTATGCCAAGCGCACAACACCCGTTGCACAAGATAATCTATCTAAGGAGAGTATTATCCGTTCAAGTTATGGAACTGACCTGCCCTCTGCTCTCGCATTAACACCCTCACTTATAGCAACAAACGAAACAGGTGTGGGTATTGGTGCAACCTCTATACGCCTTCGTGGTACAGATGCTACACGCATAAATGTTACTATCAATGGCGTTGCTATGAATAATCCTGACTCACACTCGATGTATTGGTATGACACTCCAGATTTGATATCTTCGGTGGGTAGCGTGCAGGTACAGCGTGGTGCGGGTGTCTCAACAAATGGTTCAGGTGCCTTCGGTGGTTCGGTATCTATGACTACTGATGCACTTTCTCCAGAGTTCCGTGGCTCAGCATCGCTATCATACGGTTCGTATAACACCAATAAGCAGGGCGTAAATATCTCGTCGGGCTTGTTGCGTGACCATTGGGTAGTTGATGCTCGTCTGACACATATCGGCTCGGATGGTTATATTGAGCGAGGCTCGACAGACCTCAAGAGTTATATGGCACAGGTGGGTTATTATGCTGATAATACTAAAATCAAGTTGCTGTCATTTGGTGGTTCGGCAAAGACTTATCTGACCTATAATGGTGTATCAAAGGCTGATATGGAGGAGTTTGGTCGTAGGTATCATACATCAGGTCAGTATCGTGATGCTAATGACAATGTAGCCTACTACGATGACCAAACTGATAACTATCTACAGTTTAATAATCAGCTTGTTATAAATCATAACTTCAATCAGCACTGGAGGTTAAATGCTACGCTCTTCTATACCTATGGATATGGCTATTATAACCAGTATCGTGATGATGAAAAGTTGGCCAAGTATATTAACTTGGGGCGCGATGGTAAGGCTGATATGATACGCCATAAGATAATGAGTAACCATATGGGAGGTGCTAATGTGGCGACAAATTATCATACTCGTAAAATTGATGTCGTAGCAGGAGGCTCGTGGAGTTACTACACATCTCCACATTGGGGAACTATATCATGGGTCGATGGCGTGGATGATGTTGATGGTCGATGGTATGAGAATGATGTGGTAAAGAGGGATGCCAATGCCTTTGTGCGTGCCGATTGGACGCTCCTAAGAGGATGGTTTGATAACTCGCTGCATCTATTCGGAGATGTTCAGTATCGATATGTTCATTACAAGAGTTGGGGCTCGAATGATAATGCAATTAAGGGCGAAAATGGTAGTTACTCTATGCAGCCAATAGATGTCGATAAGGAGTATAACTTCTTAAATCCACGCATGGGTGTAAGTTATATTGTGCATAATCATAATCTGTTTGCATCTGTTGCTATCGCTCATAGAGAGCCTACGCGTTCTGACTTTACCGATAGGTATATGTTTGCTGAGGATGATAGCTATCCTGAGCCTGAGCGATTAACAGATTTTGAGTTGGGGTATAACTATATTTCACCTCGTGTAACACTTGGAGTGAACCTATACTATATGTTGTATCACAACCAGTTGGTTGCTACAGGTATGGTTAACGATGGAGATGATGCTCTGAATACAAATGTGGATAAGAGTTATCGTCGTGGCGTGGAGTTGATGGCATCGTGGAAGAGTATAAAATGGCTTACACTATCGGCCAATGCGACCCTCTCGCAGAATAGGATTTTGGACTATGTAGATCAGATGAAAGATAGTCCAACCTATGGTCAAAATCTCGGTACAATGACTATCTCGTATTCTCCATCTATTGTGGGATCGTTTATTGCGGATGTTCATCACAGAGGCTGGGCATTGATGTGGCATACACAGTATGTTGGAAAGCAATATTTTACGAACAACGAGGTAGAGGCTTTGTCGTTGGATGCTTATTGTGTCACAAACCTCGATTTGTCATACACGATGAAGTTGCGTGACGGAGGCTCAATGCGTGTGGGTATGGCGGTCAATAATCTCTTTTCTACTATCTATGAGTCAAATGGTTATGGTTACTCATATATGTGGGATGGTGTGCGCTATGATGATGCTTTCTACTTTCCTCAGGCGCCTATCAATGTGCTGGCGAATGTGATTGTTAATTTTTAGAGTTAAATAAAATAATGGAACTTAAATTAGTATTGCAAATTGTAGGTACGCTGCTTGGTTTGCTCTACCTCTGGTTGGAGTACAAGGCTAATATATGGGTGTGGATTGTTGGCGCAGTCATGCCCATGGTGCATGGTGTGTTATATCTAAATTCGGGTATCTATGCAGATGCTGCCATGCAACTCTACTATGTTGCGGCGGGTATCTATGGACTTTGTGTATGGCTTCGTGGTACCAAGCGTGAGGAGAAGAGGATTGATATTCAGTTTACACCCAAAAGATGGATTTTTACCCTTGTTTTGGTTTATGTGTTACTTCACTTGATGCTCTATTTCTTCCTCTCGGAGTTTACTGATAGTCGTGTTCCATTTTTTGACTCAATGTCTACGGCTTTGAGTATTGTTGCCATGTGGATGCTTTCGCGTAAGTTAGTGGAGCAGTGGCTTGTGTGGTTGGTTGTAGATATGATTAGTGTTGGACTATATCTCTACAAGGGAATACCTATTACAGCTATGCTGTATACCCTCTATTGTGCGCTTGCTGTAGCGGGTTACATGCGCTGGCGTAGACAAGTGTTGATAAAATATTAAAAAAAGTACTTTTTGCTATTTTTTAATCGGGGAAAAAATACTATCTTTGTTGCATGAATATAAGTAATGCCCCCGCTATGTCGCACGCAAGAATGTCGACAACATATCCGAGGCTCGAAACGCAAAGTTTTAAGTCGGTTGCTTGCACTAAGCAGGTAACTTCTATCTTGGACACTATAGTTGTGGGCGTTATGTGCGATATGGTGCAAGAAAAATAGGGTGTAGACCGCTGATGCTTAGGGTGTTGGCGGTCTTTGTTTTTGAAATTAATTGATAATATTAAATAAACTAAAACAACTTAAAGATTATGAAAGTAGCAGTTATTATGGGCTCTACCAGCGATTGGGATATCATGAAGGCCGCAGTCGAGACTTTGGAGGAGTTGGGTATTGAGTACGAGAAGCGTGTGATCTCTGCACACCGCACACCTCACCTTATGGTTGAGTATGCTGAGTCGGCTCGTGAGCGAGGTATCGGCGCTATTATCGCTGGTGCAGGTGGCGCAGCTCATGTTGCAGGTGTTACTGCAGCGTTGACTACAGTTCCAGTTATTGGTGTGCCTATCAGAACATCGGCTCTTGGTGGCTTGGATTCATTGCTATCAATTGTGCAGATGCCTGGTGGTATCCCTGTATCGACAACTGCTATCAATGGTGCTAAGAATGCGGCTCTTATCGCAGCCTCAATCTTCGCTCTAACAGATAAGGCTTTGGAGGAGCGTTTGATCGCCTTCCGTAAGGCTCAGACCGAGAAGGTCCTTGCAGCAGAATTGTAATCAAAAAAATACTAACAATAAACGATTATGAAGAATCGCCGCATATTTGTTGAAAAATATTCTCGTTTTCAGGTCGAGGCAGATACTCTCCGCAGAGAGCTAAATACCAACCTCGGTCTTAATATCGAGACACTTCGTTTTATCAATGTTTATGACCTCTTTGGTTTCTCTGATGAGTTGTTGGAGAAGAGCCGTTATTCGGTATTTGGTGAGGTTGTGACAGATGCTGTGACAGATGATTGTGATATGGCTGGTATGCCTTATCTTGCAGTGGAGTTCCTCCCAGGTCAGTTTGACCAGCGTGCAGCATCTGCAGTAGATTGTGTTCACCTTATCGAGCCAGAGGCAGAGGTTAAGATTAAGTCATCACGCCTCTATATCTTCGATAGCAGTGTTGACGCTGAGGCGTTGGCTCGTATCGAGAAGTATCTCATCAACGCTGTGGAGTCTCGCAAGAAGAACCTTGAGGTGTTGACTGATGTAGAGAATGCAGAGATTAAGCCTGTAGCTGTGTTGGAGGGCTTCCGCAATATGAAAGAGGAGGATTTGGCTCCATACTGCAAGGAGAATGGTCTTGCAATGAATGCTGATGACCTTCGTGAGGTTGTTAACTACTTCAATAAGGAGGGTCGTGACCCTGTGGAGACAGAGCTTCGTATCCTCGATACATATTGGAGTGACCACTGTCGTCACACAACATTTACAACCGAGATCGAGGAGATTACTCTCGACGAGTCATTTATGAAGGCTGAGTTCGAGGAGTCTCTTGATTTGATGCGTAAGATTCGCTCGGAGCTTGGTCGTGAAGAGAAGAGCCTATGTCTTATGGAGCTTGCGACTATCGGTGCTCGCTATCTTAAGAAGATGGGTAAGCTCGATGATATGGAGCAGAGTGAGGAGAATAACGCATGCTCAATCTTCGTAAATGTCGATGTTGATGGCGTTATGGAGAAGTGGTTGTTGCAGTTCAAGAACGAGACTCATAACCACCCAACCGAGATTGAACCATTTGGTGGTGCTTCTACATGTCTTGGTGGCGCTATCCGTGACCCATTGTCTGGTCGTAGCTATGTTTACCAGGCTATGCGTGTTACAGGTGCTGGTGATATCTACAAGCCGGTATCTGAGACTATGGCGGGTAAGCTTCCACAGCGTATTATCTCTACAAAGGCTGCAGCAGGTTATTCAAGCTATGGTAACCAGATTGGTCTTGCAACAACTCATGTTCGTGAGGTATATCACCCAGACTATGTTGCTAAGCGTTTGGAGGTAGGTGCTGTTGTTGGTGCTGTTAAGGCTGAGAATGTACGCCGTGAGTCACCTGCAGCAGGCGATGTAGTGTTGTTGCTCGGTGGTCGCACAGGTCGTGACGGTGTC
>JAFYRL010000164.1 GCA_017546975.1 Alistipes sp. | reverse complement strand
GTTTACTTTGCGTAAATGAGCATTTCAAACTCAAGGCAGATGCCAAAATAGCCAACAAGGCAATGCAAAAAAACAACAAGACAATGCAAAAAAAACACTAGTCCATCTTAAGCACAGCTAAGAACGCCGACTGCGGTACCTGTACCGAGCCAATCTGACGCATACGCTTCTTACCAGCCTTCTGCTTTTCAAGAAGCTTACGCTTACGAGAGATATCACCACCGTAACACTTTGCTGTTACATCCTTACGCACAGCCTTTACGGTCTCGCGGGCGATAATCTTAGCACCAATAGCGGCCTGAATAGCGATGTCGAACTGCTGGCGTGGGATAAGCTCCTTAAGCTTCTCACACATCTTACGGCCAAAGTCGTAGGCGTGGTCAGCATAAATAAGCGATGATAGCGCATCTACTGCCTCACCGTTGAGCAGGATATCGAGCTTAGCGAGTTTACTTAGCTGGTATCCAGTGCGGTGGTAGTCAAATGAGGCATAACCCTTAGAGATACTCTTTAGTTTGTCGTAGAAGTCAAAGACAATCTCCGATAGTGGCATCTCAAAGTTAACCTCCACGCGGTCCTGAGTAATGAATGTCTGATTCTTCATCACACCGCGCTTATCTATACATAGCTTTAACACATTACCGAGGAAGTCTGCCTTGGTGATGATCTGTGCAAGGATATAAGGCTCCTCAATCTTTGCAACCTTGGTGATCTCTGGCAAGCCCGATGGGTTGTGTACTTCAAGTTCCTCACCCTGTGTTGTTGTGATGTGGTACGACACATTAGGTACGGTAGTGATAACATCCATATCAAATTCACGATATAGACGCTCTTGGATAATCTCCATGTGGAGGAGTCCAAGGAAGCCGCAACGGAAACCGAAGCCAAGGGCAAGAGAGCTCTCTGGCTCAAAAGTTAGCGACGCATCGTTAAGCTTAAGCTTCTCGAGCGAAGCTCGCAAATCCTCGTACTGGTCTGCCTCAACAGGATATACACCGGCAAAGACCATAGGCTTAACATCCTCGAAACCAGCAATAGCATCCAATGCAGGGTTAGCCACCGAGGTGATTGTATCACCCACCTTAACATCTGTTGAGTTCTTGATACCTGAGCAGATGTAACCTACATCACCTGCTTTAATCTCACCACGCTCCTGCATCTTGAGCTTCAATACACCGATCTCATCGGCATCATACTCGCTGCCCGCGTTGAAGAACTTAACATGCTCACCCTTATGAATTGTACCGTTAAAGACACGGAAGTAGGCAATGACACCACGGAAAGGGTTAAATACCGAGTCGAAGATAAGAGCTTGAAGTGGTGCATCAGGGTCACCCTCAGGTGCTGGCACACGCTCCACGATAGCCTCCAATACCTCCTCAACACCCTGACCTGTCTTACCAGATGCGAGCAATATATCCTCATCCTTACAGCCAATAAGGTCGATAATCTGATCCTTAACCTCATCAATCATCGCCGACTCACAGTCGATCTTATTAAGCACAGGAATAATCTCAAGGTCCTGACCAAGAGCAAGATATAGGTTAGAGATTGTCTGTGCCTGAATACCCTGTGTGGCATCCACAACAAGGAGCGCACCCTCACACGATGCAATGGCGCGTGACACCTCATACGAGAAGTCGACATGTCCTGGGGTATCGATAAGGTTCAAGGTGTACTTCTGTCCATTACGGGCATTGTACTCCATCTGAATAGCATGGCTCTTAATGGTGATACCCTTCTCTCTCTCAAGGTCCATATCATCAAGTACCTGCGCCTGCATCTCGCGCTGATTTAGTGTGTTCGTCTTCTCCAACAAACGATCTGCCAAGGTACTCTTACCATGGTCAATATGTGCAATAATACAAAAGTTGCGTATATTCTTCATTCTGCGTTATATATAATCGAGTGACAAAGATAATAAAAATATATCAAGGTTTCAACACTTTCCCACACATTTATCGCTTTTTCACACTCTTACCATGACAAAGACTGACAATTTGTCACACTTTATATCATGGCACGCTGTTTGTCAAGCCATCTATCAGCTTCAGATAGCAGACAATAACATAAACTTAAGATAGCAACAATTATGAAAAACGGTAAGATTGGGGTAACGACAGAGAATATCTTCCCCGTGATTAAGAAGTTCCTCTACTCGGATCATGAGATTTTCCTTAGAGAGTTGATTTCTAACGCTGTAGATGCAACGCAGAAGCTCAAAACTCTATCCTCAAAGGGTGAGTTCGGCGGCGAGCTTGGCGACCTCACTATTCATGTAGATGTTGACAGCAACGCCAAGCGTCTTACAATTACCGACCGCGGTATTGGCATGTCAATGGAGGAGGTTGAGCGCTACATCAACCAGATAGCCTTCTCGGGTGCCGAGGAGTTCATGGCAAAGTATAAGGATCAGGCTATTATTGGCCACTTCGGCCTTGGCTTCTACTCATCGTTTATGGTGGCTGACAAGGTTGAGATATTCTCACAGTCATACCGCGCCGAGGAGAAGAGCGTACACTGGAGTTGCGAGGGTAGCCCAGAGTTTGAGATGGAGGAGTTAGAGGAGAAGCTTGAGCGTGGTACTCGCATCGTGCTTCACATCTCGGAGGATTGCTCAGAGTATGCCCAGCGCGATGAGATACAGAAGCTTCTACGCAAATATTGTCACTTCCTACCTATACCTATTGCCTTCGGTAAGAAGACAAAGTGGGAGGATGGCAAGTATGTTGATACCGAGGAGGATAACATCATCAACAACACCACACCTCTATGGACACGCATGCCTGCGGAGATTAGCGAGGAGGAGTATAAGGAGTTCTACGCAGACCTATACCCTACATCCGAGGAACCTCTTTTCTACATCCACCTAAATATCGACTATCCATTCAATCTTACAGGTATCTTGTACTTCCCTAAGATTAACTCTAACTTCGATATTCAGCGCAACCGCATACAGCTCTACTCAAATCAGGTATTTGTTACCGACGAGGTTAATGGCATCGTACCAGAGTACTTGACACTTCTACATGGCGTTATCGACTCTCCAGACATTCCTCTTAATGTATCGCGTAGCTACCTACAGAGCGACTCGAATGTTAAGAAGATTTCGAGCTACATCACCCGCAAGGTGGCAGACCGTCTTCAGGAGTTGTTCAACACCATGCGCCCTGATTATGAGGCAAAGTGGGACGACCTTAAGGTATTTATTCAGTACGGTATTCTCACCGATGAGAAGTTCGCTGAGAAGGCTGCCAACTTCATGCTTTGGAAGAGCATCGAGGGCAAGTACTACACCTCAGAGGAGTATATCGAGAAGGTCAAGGAGAACCAAACAGACAAGGACGGCTTTACTATCATGCTCTATGTTGATGATGCCGTTGCTAAGCACACTTTTGTCGAGGCCGCCAAGGCTAAGGGGTACGATATCCTTGAGATGAATGGACAGCTCGACAGCCACTATATTCAGTACTTTGAGGCTAAGAATGAGAAGGTACGCTTCGTGCGCGTTGACAGCGATATCATCGAGAATATCATCCGCAAGGAGGAGCGCAATGCCATGTCACTATCTACTGAGCAGCAGCAGATTATGCGTCCTGTCTTTGAGAGCCAGATGCCTAACGACGAGAAGCTACACTACCATGTATCTTTCGAGGCCATGTCCGCAGATGCCGCACCTGTTGTCATCACACAGAATGAGTTTATGCGCCGCATGAAGGAGATGGCCGCAACCTCAGGTGGCGATATGAGCCGCTTCTACTCTCAGATGCCTGACAACTTCACCATCACCGTCAATGGCAACCACCCTATCGTTCTCGATATCCTCGGCGAGGTTGAGAGAGAGTACGGCGATAAGCTCCGCACTATAGGTAAGAAGATTACTGCTGCCGAGCAGGAGGAGAGCCGCTTCGAGGAGACCATCAAGGACAAGAAGGCAGAGGAGCTAACAACAGAGGAGAAGGATATGCGTGAGCAGCTCTCTAAGCGCGTCATGGAGCTTCGAGAGGAGCGCGACAACCGCCTAGAGGAGATTGGCAAGGAGAATAAGAAGGTCCGCCAGATTATCGACCTTGCCCTACTCTCTAACGGCATGCTTAAGGGCAAGAACCTCACCGACTTTATCCAGCGAAGCATATCTTTGATTGAGTAGGCTACTCAATCAAAGAAACTGAAAGGTGAAAAGTGAAAACTGAAAAGTGTGGTATCTGCGACGCGTGTTTATAAAACTTATGCGAAGCATACATTACTTTTCAGTTTTCACTTTTCACTTTAATTTCTTGTCAGAAGGGGTCACCACTTTAATTAGCACCACAACCTAATTTCTTGTCAGAAGGGGTCAGATTTGTTCTATCGCAAAAGAAGATCCCCTCGGGATAGTACACGAAGTACAGCCCGAGGGGTCTTACTTTTTGGGATGGGACAAAGATGTTGCCCCTTATCACAAGAAATTCAAGAAATTACACTGCCATAAGCATAAGAAGCTGCGCCGTCAACACTCGTAGGAACATCACAACAGGATATACTGTTGCGTAGCTTACGGCAGGCATATCGTTACCTGATGATGTGCTAGCAAAGCCAAGTGCTGGAGGGTCGGTCATAGCACCCGCCATAAGACCCATCATAGTGTAGTAGTTAAGCTTACCCTTGAGGCGTGCGATAAGAGCCACGATAACAAGAGGAAGAACGGTGATAATAACACCATATCCTACCCACTTATAACCACCGCCGACAATAGCATCAACAAAGCCGTCACCAGCGCCTATACCTACAGCTGCGAGGAACATCGCAAGACCTATCTCACGGAGCATAAGGTTAGCACTCATTGTGGTATAGGTAACAAGACCGAAGTGTGGACCGAAGCGACCAATAAGTATGGCGATGATAAGTGGACCACCCGCCAAGCCGAGCTTAACAGGCTGAGGCACATTCATCAAAGGCACCGAACCAAGCAATACTCCAAGTGCAATACCAATGAAGATAGGGAAGAGGTTTGGATGGTCGAGCTTCTTTAGCGAGTTACCCAACGCCTTCTCTGCCTGAGCCACCGCAGCCTCAGGACCTACAACCATAACCTTATCACCCACCTGTAGTTCCATACCCTGGTATGGGATAAGATCTACACCTGCACGATGTACTCGGGTGATATTGATACCGTAGCGAGTACGGAGGCGCAAGTCTGCAAAGGTCTTACCATTAACATCCTCACGGGTGATGAGAATACGGCGTGACACCAAAGGTGTTGACTGCATAGCCGTAGCACCCCACTCATCTGCTGTCATTTCAACTGGCTTACCAAAGAATGCGAGAATGGCATCCTTATCCTCATCTGTACAGATGATACGTAGACGGTCACCAACCGAGAGCTGCGAGTTACCATCAGCCATTACAATCTCACCCGACTTATGCATGATACGAGATATCACAAACTGACGATTGATAAGCATGTGTGCAATAGCGATAGTCTTACCATCGAGCATCTCGTTAGTGAACTCTACAGAGTAGCGATGAGGGAGGTTTGTCTCCTTGCTCATAGCAGCAAGACCCTCATCCTCCGTCTTGAAGTCAACGCGCAACACATAGCGCATGATGATCATGGTGAAGATGATACCGATAACACCCAATGGGTATGCAACAGCATATCCCAACGAGATAGAGTCCGCAATATCAGGGTCAGCCATACCTGAGTCGGCATAGGCCTGCTGTGCAGCACCAAGACCTGGGGTGTTTGTCACCGCACCCGAGAGCACACCCACCATTGTAGGCAATGGCTCACCTGTGATGAGGTGAATAGCGTAGGCCGTGCCGACACCGAGGAATATCACCAACGCTGCCAAGCCGATAAGCTTCAAACCACCACTCTTGAGTGATGAGAAGAAACCAGGACCTACCTGTAGACCAATAAAGAACACAAAGAGTATCAAACCGAACTCCTTGATAAAGTGTAGAGTGTCAGGGTCAACAGTACCCGATGGAAGGAAGTGACCAAAGGCAATACCCGTGAAGAGTATCCATGTCATACCTAACGATACACCCTTAATCTTGATACGGCTAAGCGCAATACCCGATGCGATTACAGCAGCGAGCAAGAACACCGTATGTGCTACCGATGGATGTGCGGGATTACCACTACCCATAACGATAGTTTTCAACCAATCTAAGTTCATTGTTAAATATTTATTTGGGTTATTTACATAGTACGCCGCAAAGGTAACAAAAAAAATTAGTAATTAGAAATTAGGACTTAGTAAAAGTCAAAAAGTCCGCAACTTTTTACTCAATAGATAGCACAAGTTAAGAAGCCTGCGCTAACCTAAACTATATTCTTTAACCTCCCTAAAATCCTACTAAAACAATTTTATTAGCACCACGACCTAATTTCTTGGCCTCGATAAAGAAATTCGGCTGAATGGGACATACTTTGATGTATTTCTAATTCTGCCTATTGATTGAGAGATCGAGAACGACCTCTTATCACAACAAAGAACTAAATTTCTTGTCAGAAGAGGTTAGGCTTG
>JAFYRL010000163.1 GCA_017546975.1 Alistipes sp. | reverse complement strand
TGGGCGTGTACAATATTTTTTGCGACTATAGGGAACAATGTTGTTAATAATGTTGTATATTTGTAGTCTGAAAGTGTTACAAAAAACAGAGATTTGAGGGAGGTCCTATAAATTAGGTCGAAGCGATTTTGAAGATTATTTCGGATAGATTATTTATCTCTTCTGAGGGCGCAATGCGAGCATTGTAACCGAAGAAAGATGAGGAAGATACCGAAAGAAATTCAAAAGCGACCGAAATATAAATTTCCCCAATACAACTAAAGACTAAATATAATTTACTAATTTATAGAACATCCCTTCATATGCTTACACTAAAGCAATTAAGAGAGAACAAGGCTGAGGCTATCAGCCGCCTTCAGAAGAAGGGCGTAGATGCCGAGCCTATAATCACACGCATCGAGGAGCTTGATGACAAGCGTAAGGCTCTACAGGTGGAGTTGGATAACTGTCTTGCTGAGCAGAATCAGGCAGCAAAGCAGATTGGTATGCTTATGGGCAAGGGTCTTAAGGATGAGGCCGAGGCTAAGAAGCAGGAGGTGGCACAGCTCAAAAATCGCTCTAACGAGCTTAAGGAGGAGTCAGAGCGCGTAGCTGAGGAGCTTCAGAATGAGATTGTTAAGCTCCCTAACTTCCCTGCTGACATCGTACCAGAGGGTCGCACAGCTGAGGATAATGTAGTAGTTAAGCTCGTGGAGAACTACACCGAAATTCCTGGTGAGGCTCTTCCACACTGGGAGCTTGCTAAGAAGTACGACATCATCGACTTCGACCTCGGCGTAAAGCTCACAGGTGCTGGCTTCCCTGTGTATAAGGGTAAGGGTGCACGCCTACAGCGCGCCTTGATTAACTACTTCCTCGACTGCAATACTAAGGCTGGTTATCAGGAGGTTGAGCCTCCAATTATGGTGAACGAGGCTTCAGGCTTCGGTACTGGTCAGTTGCCAGATAAGGAGGGTCAGATGTATCACGCTACAGCAGATGGTTTCTACCTTGTACCTACAGCCGAGGTGCCTGTAACAAATATCTTCCGCGATGTTATCCTTGAGCAGAGCGAGTTGCCTGTGAAGATGACAGCATACACACCATGTTTCCGCCGTGAGGCTGGCTCATATGGTAAGGATGTGCGTGGTCTTAACCGCTTGCACCAGTTCGACAAGGTGGAGATCGTGCAGGTGTCACACCCTGATAAGTCATACGAGGCTCTTGATGCAATGGTGGCACATGTAGAGTCTATCGTGGCATCACTCGGCTTGCCATACCGTATTTTGAGACTTTGCGGTGGCGATATGTCATTCACATCGGCACTTACATACGACTTTGAGGTATACTCTGAGGCACAGAAGCGTTGGTTGGAGGTATCGTCAGTATCTAACTTCGAGTCGTTCCAGGCTAACCGTCTAAAGTTGCGTTACCGCGATGATAATCGCAAAACACAGCTCGCTCATACATTGAATGGCTCGTCTCTTGCATTGCCTCGTATCGTAGCAGCATTGCTCGAAAATAACCAAACTGAAGAGGGAATACGCATTCCTGAGGTGCTAATTCCTTACACAGGATTTGATTTTATAAAATAATTTGTATATTTGCGCTTGAAAAGTGTAAACACTCATTAAAACAAAAGTAATATGGCTTACAAAATTTCAGATTCTTGCGTTGCATGTGGTACATGTATCGA
>JAFYRL010000018.1 GCA_017546975.1 Alistipes sp. | reverse complement strand
GTGACCTTAAGCGAAGCTAAGCGACTCTTGGAGAAGTGGCCCAGCAAAGAGGTGACATTAGAGAGTATCGGAATCAAACAATGATTGCCTACTGAGAAATAAAAAATACGGAAGTTCGCTTCCGTATTTTTTATTATCATCCTATAAGAGTATTAATTCGGTACGATAAAGTTTAAGAACTCTGGCATAAGAGAAATCTCTACGGGACACTTATACTCTAAAGAACAGCCATCCACACAGAAAGAGGCCCCCTCAGTCTCATATACTGTAACCTTCTTGGTACGATAGGGCTTCACCTGCTTATGATTAAGGATATGTCCATGAAGCAACATCCAAATACCTTGGAACAATTGGCGCAATTCGGGACGATATACTACTGACACATCGAGCCAACCATTATAAGGCACAGCACTCGGCGTGAGTCCATATCCACGCGAGTTACCTACACACACTGTCATCAGACGATCATTGATTACCTCATCGTTCACCTTGAGTTTCATCTTGAAAAGCTTGCGACGTAGGAATAGACGCACAATACTGAGAAGATAAGTCGGATTGCGCTTACCCCAATAATGTCTACACTCGTCAGAGATCTCTATTGCCTCAGCTCCTAAACCAATATTCACAGCCATGAGGAAGTAGCGTTTCTTGAACTCCTCACCCTCCATAAAGGTACAATAACCCACATCAATCTTTCGGCGAGTACCACAAATAATACAGTCAATTGCATGCTTGTAATCATCTACGTGCAGTCCCCAAAAATTAGCAAAGTCATTACCAATACCATTAGGGATGATACCCAGCGACATATCCTCAAGGTTCTCTACCGCAGAGGTCATGATACCATTAATAGCATCATTGACTGCCATGTCTCCTCCTACCACTACGATAGTCTTATATCCATTCTCAACATACATACGTGTGAGGCGCTCTACAGCTCCATACTCCTCAGACTGTATATAGTCGTAGGGCACCTTCTTGGCCTCCAGATACTCTTTGATCTGATGCCAACGACGGTGTTTCTTCTTTGCACCTGCCATAGGCACATATACTATACCCCAGCGGTCACGTATAGGTACTGTTACAATTTGTTCAGTCTTATTTTTGCTCATAGTTTATTCTTTATCATTTATCATGCACACGATAGCCTCCACTTTCTCCTCTGTAGAGAGTGAGGCATCGAGCCAATGTATTGGTACACCACGACGCTCCATACCACGAAAATAGGTCATCTGTCGCTTAGCAAACTGATGAATGGCTATCTCCAATTGGCTCACCATCTCATCATATGTAAGTTCACCAATAACATAGAGTGTCAGGTATTTATACTCCAATCCATAGTATATCAAATCTTCGGGAGCAACGCCAGAAGCCAAGATACCTCGAACCTCATCGACCATACCTTCAGCAAGGCGCTCGTGTAGACGACGTGTAATACGCTCGCGACGCAGTTCTCGAGACACATCAAGCCCTATGGTAAGGCTCTTTATCTCAGGGAATTCACGAACATTCACATCATTGACACGATAATACTCCTCAATCTCGATGGCACGTATAGCACGCTTGCAGGTATCCACATCGGTAGTGTTGTGCAACTGCTTATATCCACTCAGCATAGTCGTCAGTTCTTCCAGGGACTTATCT
>JAFYRL010000017.1 GCA_017546975.1 Alistipes sp. | reverse complement strand
TCTGATTGGTCTCTGTAAGGTGTACCGCCACATTCCATAAGATTAAGCGGATGAGCGAAGCGAGTGCTAGCGGTGGCAATAGATTACGGAGTACATAGAAAAGAGGGATTAGGCGTGGGAGATGAGATTTATTAGATTTCTTATCTCGCCCAATAGGCTCGAACGATTTTTTCTGCGAGCTTGCGAGCTAGGAGATAACACCTTTAAAACTCTTGAAACCCTTAAAACTTCTTTAACACGCCGAGAGGCGATGAGGCGGGTATCGGGTATGGGCTATCGGCTATGGGCTATAGGTGATGAGGCGAGAAGCGTGAAATAATATTTAAACACAATATACAATGGCAGACGATAAGAAGATTATTTTCTCGATGGTGGGCGTGAGCAAGAGCTTCTCGCCACAAAAACGAGTATTGAACAACATCTACCTGAGTTTCTTCTATGGCGCTAAGATCGGTATCATCGGTCTTAACGGTGCTGGTAAATCTACCCTATTGAAGATCATTGCAGGTATCGAAAAGAATTACGAAGGTGAAGTGGTATTCTCACCAGGATACAGCGTAGGTTATTTGGAACAAGATCCCCAGTTGGACCCTGAGAAGACCGTACGCGAGTGCGTACAACAAGGCGTACAACCTATCATGGACATGCTGGCGGAATACGACGCCATCAACATGGCTTTTGCTGAGCCAGATGCAGACTTTGACAAGCTACTAGCCCGTCAAGCAGAATTGCAAGATAAACTAGACAGTGTAGATGCATGGAATATCGACACTCGTCTGGATCGCGCGATGGACGCGTTGCGTTGCCCAGCCGACGATGCACTGGTGAAACACCTATCTGGAGGTGAGCGTCGCCGTGTGGCACTCTGCCGCCTATTGCTACAACAACCAGACATCTTGTTGCTAGATGAGCCTACCAACCACTTGGATGCCGAGTCTATCGACTGGCTCGAGCAACACTTGCACCAATACGCTGGTACCGTGATCTGTATCACCCACGACCGCTACTTCCTAGACAATGTAGCAGGTTGGATATTGGAGTTGGACCGCGGCGAGGGTATTCCATGGAAGGGTAACTACTCGTCATGGCTCGAGCAAAAGACTGCTCGTATGGCCATGGAGGAGAAACAAGCTAGCAAGCGTCGCAAGACATTGGAGCGCGAGTTGGAATGGGTGCGTATGGCACCTAAAGCTCGTCAAGCCAAAGGTAAAGCCCGTTTGGCTGCATACGACCGCATGCTGAACGAAGAGCAAAAAGAGCGCGAGGAGAAGCTGGAGATCTTTATTCCTAACGGTCCTCGTTTGGGTAATAAGGTTATCAACGCAGAGGGCGTGAAGAAAGCCTTTGGTGATAAGTTACTGTTTGAGGACCTAGAGTTTATGTTGCCACCTAACGGCATCGTAGGTATCATAGGTCCTAACGGTGCGGGTAAGACTACCCTATTCCGCATGATCATGGGTATGGAGCAAGCCGACCAAGGAACCTTTGCCGTAGGTGAGACCGTACGCGTGGGTTATGTGGATCAGGTACACTCGAATATCGACCCTAACAAGAGCGTGTTTGAGATGATAGCGGATGGCACCGAGTATATACGCGTAGGCGGACGCGAGGTGAACGCGCGCGCGTACCTTAGTAGATTTAACTTCACTGGCGCAGATCAAGAGAAGAAGTGCGGCGTGTTGTCCGGTGGTGAGCGCAACCGCTTGCACCTAGCGTTGACCCTGAAGTCAGAGGCTAACGTATTGCTATTGGACGAGCCTACCAACGATATCGACGTGAACACCTTGCGTGCATTGGAGGAGGGTCTGGAGAACTTTGCAGGTTGTGCGGTGGTGATCAGCCACGACCGCTGGTTCCTAGATCGTATCTGTACGCACATTCTAGCCTTTGAGGGCGACGGTAGAGTATTCTGGTTTGAGGGTAGCTACTCTGAGTACGAGGCCAACAAGAAGATGCGCCTAGGCGAGGATGCTAGCGAGCCAAAGAGAGTGCGCTATCGCAAGTTAGAATAATAAAAGAAAGAGCCTCGCGGCTCTTTTTTTTATCTAGATGGACTAGAGAGTTGAAAGTTGAAAGTTGAAAGGCGAAGAGGAAGAATTAACGACAATTTAGGTCAATTTTGATTGTCAATTAAAGTCAATTCAAAAGATCTATTTTGTTTGGGTTGTAAGAATGCGCCAAGCACATTAGCAACCCAAAACAAAATAAGGGTTTTGATGATCTAGAGGGGCTAGAGAAAACAAATAAGACTGCCGTTTGGGCAGTCTTTTTTGTTTATGTCGAGTAGGATTATTTCTCGAAATTGAAGTTGTAAGAAAGCTTCAAACCTAGATCAAACAAGCCTAGACGATGTGACATTGAGTTGGTCAAAGAGTGTGCCTCTACGATCGCTTGGCTATCGTTGGTAGGAGGAGTAACAACGATCAAAGAAGAAGTCTCCTTGTTCTTGTATGCATTGAATACTGTGCAATCTACATAACCACCGATACCAAATGAGTTGCCATTGTTGAACTTGAACTCGTAGCCCAACTCAGCACCTAGCTCTAGAGAGAACTTGTATTGATTGTTGAGTGCACCGCGCATGTTGATTTGATCGTCTGACAACTTACCCATAACCGCGTTGTTGGTGATAGGATGACCGTTCAACTCTTCCTTATAAGCATTGATGACAGGATTGTGCATCTTTTGGTTGAAGCGGCTATAGACAGGCAACATCAACTTAGGACCCACATTGAGGAACAAACCTTTCTTAGTAACCATAGAGAACATCACAGGCACCTCGAGTTGGATTTGGTTAACCTTCTCAGCTACGCGATCTACATCAATCTCATATTTTACATCGCCAGCCACGGTAGGCAGGGTGTAGTTCTCATAGATAGATGTAGCATGGCTAGTGTGTACATAGGTCACGTTAAGACCAGTCATGATACCTAGTTCAGGTTTGTTCTTATCACCAGCCCAGTAGTGAGCATAACGCAAGTCAAGCGCCACATCAAAGCCCAATGGGAAGCCAGCAGCGTCTTGCAAGGTAGAAGCGAAACCACCACGCAAACCAACAGAGAAGCGGTTGACCTGATATGGTCTTGGGATGTGATAAGGCTCTTTATCCTTAGCTTGGTAGTCAACGATAGTATCTGATACAGCAGGTTCTGGAGCAGGCTCTGGCAGAGGTTCTGGTTCTGGCAGCGGAGCTGGCTCTGGTTCTGGTGCAGGTTCTGGTTCTGGCGCAGGAATAGGCTCAACAGGTTTGAGCGGAATAAGAGTGCCAGGATATACCCATGAATAGATACCACGGATAAGGATACCGTATGGATAGCGTTTACCACCTACTTGTTGGATTGTATGAGGTACATCATATACCCATCTAGACATACGCTCGCCTGTGAGGTAGTAGAGACTGTCGCGGTTGATCATAATAGAATCACCGACTTTGATTTCTGTAATAGAATTATTGTAATAATGCTTTGGCTTAGCGCTAGTCTCTTGTGCAGAAGCTGTTTGTGCAGTTCCTACTACTAAGAGTAGGAACGCACCAAGCATCATCGTTGTTTTAAATAACATATTTGTTTTCATATCTAATCCTCCTATCATTTAACAATATAGCGAAGTGATACTTTACCAGCCTCAGTCATTACCTCTACGAGATAGAATCCAGCTTGTTGAGCAGCGCTGAAGGTAGTCTCGCTAGAGTTATTAACTTGGAATGCACCTAGGCGCTCGCCTGTGCTGCTAAAGAAGGTAACGGTGGTTACCTGAGCAGGATCGAGGTTGATGATTCGGATGAGCTCTTCAGGTTGAGCTACAGTAGGAATCAACGCTGGTGCCAAGTTGGTAGTAGCGCAAGTGAGAAGCACTGTTTGGATTACGCCATCGCAGTCAGATCCTGAAGTAGCAGTGTGTGCGATGCGTGCGTAGTATGTACCTGGTTTAACAGGGTTACCAGTAGCTTCGTTGTAGTAGTATCCGTGGCCGAGTACGATATCGTTCTTAGCGGCAGCAGGATCAGCGTAGTCATCCATTTGGTCAACTACGTAGTACCATGTCACAGAATCCTGAGCAACGGTCCAACCATAGGTGTTCTCTATGTATTTGAGGTCGATGATCAACAAGCGATCGCCATATTGGCTGTAAGCAGGAACATCGATCATATCCACATCGTTCTCTGGGGTTGGTTGCTCTACTTGAACAGTGATAGGATCAGACTCAACTACACCACAATCGGTTGTTACAGTATACTTGAGTGTTACCTCGGTGATAGTACCATCGATTGCTGTGTTGGTAAGTTCGGTGTAGTTGTTACCATCGAGGATGTACCACTTAACATCTGCATTAGGAGCATAGAGTGCTTCGCTGTTTACATGATCCATGATTACTGCATCAGCCTTTGTTACATCCACTGCATTACCGCAGACAGCAAGGATATCGTCAGCTGTGATAGCAGGTAGAGTGTTCACATATTGCAACAACTCGAGGGTATAGATAATACTATCGCAACCCAATGCGTTTTGGATAGTATGGTTGTAAGTACCAGGAGCGTTGAATGTGTAACCACGCCAATCGTAGGTAGAACCTGGGCAGAAGTAGTCTGTCTCAGTTGGCTCGTAAACTACATCTGGGAGGATGGTCAAGTGGAGAACATATGTGCTATCGCAACCTGCAGCGGTAGTGCCATTGAAGGTGTAGTCGCCAGAAGTTGTGTAGGTCTTACCATCAACAGCCCATGTGTAAGAAACGCAAGCAGCAGCAGTCTCCTCTTTGTAGAATGACTGGTTGATAGTCAAGTGGAGGACATGTGTGCTATCGCAACCTGCAGCGGTTTTACCAGCGAAGGTATAGTCGCCTGAAGTTGTGTAGGTCTTGCCATCAACAGCCCATGTGTAAGAGTCGCATGCTGTAGCAGTCTCCTCTTTGTAGAATGACTTGTTGATAGTCAAGTGGAGGACATGTGTGCTATCGCAACCTGCAGCGGTTTGACCAGTGAAGGTGTAGTCGCCAGAAGTTGTGTAGGTCTTACCATCGACTGACCATGTGTAAGTGTCGCATGCAGCAACTGTCTCCTCTTTGTAGAATGACTTGTTAATAGTCAAGTGGAGAACATAGGTGCTATCGCAACCTGAAGTGGTCTTACCATTGAAGGTATAGTCGCCAGAAGTTGTGTAGGTCTTATCATCGACAGCCCATGTATATGAGTCGCAAGCAGTAGCGCTCTCCTCTTTGTAGAATGACTTGTTGATAGTCAAGCGGAGGGTAACGATACTATCGCAACCTGCAGCAGTTTGGAAATTATGGGTGTATGTACCACTAGCAATAAGTGTCATGCCATTCCAATCGTAAGAATCACAAGCCTCTTGGATCTCCTCTTTGTAGAATGACTGGTTGATAGTCAAGTGGAGGACATAAGTGCTATCGCAACCTGCAGCGGTTTGACCAGCGAAGGTGTAGTCGCCAGAAGTTGTGTAGGTTTGACCGTTAACAGCCCAAGTGTAAGTGTCGCAAGCAGTAGCGGTCTCCTCTTTGTAGAATGACTTGTTAATAGTCAAGTGGAGGACATAAGTGCTATCGCAACCTGCAGCGGTTTGACCAGTGAAGGTGTAGTCGCCAGAAGTTGTGTAGGTCTTACCATCGACTGACCAAGTGTAAGAGTCGCAAGCTGTAGCGGTCTCCTCTTTGTAGAATGACTGGTTGATAGTCAAGTGGAGAACATGTGTGCTATCGCAACCTGCAGCAGTTTGACTAGCGAAGGTGTAGTCGCCAGAGGTTGTGTAGGTCTTACCATCGACTGACCAAGTGTAAGAGTCGCAAGCAGCAACTGTCTCCTCATGGAAGAATGACTTGTTGATAGTCAAGTGGAGAACATGTGTGCTATCGCAACCTGCAGCGGTTTGACCAGTGAAGGTATAGTCGCCAGAAGTTGTGTAGGTCTTACCATCGACTGACCAAGTGTAAGAGTCGCAAGCTGTAGCGGTCTCCTCTTTGTAGAATGACTGGTTGATAGTCAAGTGGAGAACATGTGTGCTATCGCAACCTGCAGCGGTTTGACCAGTGAAGGTATAGTCGCCAGAAGTTGTGTAGGTCTTGCCATCGACAGCCCATGTGTAAGTGTCGCAAGCTGTAGCGGTCTCCTCTTTGTAGAATGACTGGTTGATAGTCAAGTGGAGGGTAGCTATGCTATCGCAACCAGCAGCGGTTTGACCAGTGAAGGTATAATCGCCAGAAGTGGTGTAGTTTTGACCATTCCATGTGTAAGAGTCGCAAGCTACAACGGTCTCTGTAGTACCTATAACAGGTAGCACATCGAAGGTGTGGGTAGTAGTGATCTTGTTATCACAACCAGCCTCAACCACCAATGTCATGGTGTGGGTAGTAGCGCCACAAGGAACAACGGTATTGAGCGAAGCATCGGTCCAATAGATATTATTCACATCGGCGATAGCCTCGGTGTCGTTGCCGTTGTAGTAAGCCATGATAGCTGCTACTGTTCCGCTCATATCAGGTAGTAGACCTTGAGTCAGAACTGGAGCTACGGCGATGCTAGCCAATGTAGCGTCAGTCATCACCTCAGGAGCTACGATAGGAGTGATCTGGAAGGCGTAGATAGAATCTAATGTTGCAGAAACAACAACCGTATCGCTCCATGTTTGGGTAGCAGGGATCAACGAAGAGATGATGTGTTTGATACCTGTGATAGGGTCAATATACTCGGTACCATCGCAGACAAAACCAGTGATGGTCTTAGAATGGGTATAGTGAGTAGGAATCACCGTGAGTTCCAAGGTATAGATGATACTATCGCAACCCAAGATATTAGGTACGATATGGGTGTATGTACCTTGAGCGGTATAATCTTGGTTGTTAACTGGCCAAGTGTAAGTTTCACCCTCGTTGATAGTAACATATTGAGTAGGTTCGGTTACTGCAGCAGGCAATACGGTCAAGTCGAGCGTATGGATGATACTATCGCAACCTAAGTAGTTGAGGGTAGTATCGTTGTAAATACCTGTTGCTGAATAGGTGTTGCCCATCCATGTATATGGAACTTGGTCGTAGCAGATGGTCTCTACGGTAGCAGTTTCCTTAACTACCTTAGGCAAACCTTTCACATACAAGTAAACCACGCTATCGCAACCATTAATAGAGGTCAAAGTAGCTTGGTATTCGCGATTATTACGTGTACAATTTAAGCCAGCCTCAGCCCAGTAATAAGGTTGACCGTAGCAAACGGTTACTGTATCGTAAGTTACGATCTCAGGTAGTACGGTGAGATCCAATGTCACCACGCTATCGCAACCATTGATATTGCTAACAAGTACAACAGTATCCTTAGCGCTGTTGTAGTATGTATTACCGTTCCATACATATGGTAGTGCGTTTGCACAGATCACTTCTACCACCTTGGTCTCTGGGATAGCAGGATAGAGGTTGATAGTCATGTTGACTTGTGCACTATCGCAACCATATATATTAGGTATAATAGTAGTGAATGTACCCTCGGATGGATAGGTAATACCATTCAATGTATATGGCAACTCGCTAGCGCAGATGGTTACGTTGTGGTTGGTAACTTGCAAAGTAGGAGTAGTCACATTGAGTGTGAAATCGGCTGTTTGTACATCACCGCAGGCATCCTCGATGGTGAGGGTCATGGTATGGGTAGTAGCGCCACATGCGACAGGAGTAGCAGCCCACTCTACCTTAACTACATCAGCAAGTGACTCGGTATCTTGTGCTAGGTAGTAAGCCTTGATAGCATCAGCAGAAGCTGTCATATCTGGTGTAGTACCAGGAGTCAATACAGGAGTTGCACCAGCGATGGTATCTAGGATAGCTTGGGTCATAGCGATAGGAGCCACCAATGGTTTAGCAACATATGTGTAAACCATATCTAGCGTATCAGATACATGCACGGTATCATTCTTCATCAAGATGGCAGGAAGTTCATCTACGCAATAGAATGTTGTGATAGTATCGTATTGAATCTCTGGTTTGACTGTATCAGGAGTAACAGTAACAGTCAAAGCGCCAGTAGCTATTACGTGGAGATAAACTGTATCTACATCAAGATCTACGAAGTAGTCAGCATCGAGGCGTTGAGTAACGGTAGCCAATGGAAGGATCACTTTGTCCTTGATTTGCAGCTCATAAGAAGTAACAGGACATTCATAAGCCATTTCCAAAGTTACCTTAACGGTATCGTTGCTTATGTTGTGAGCAGTAAAGATCAAGTCCTCGGCCTTCTTCTTAGCGTCGGTAATATCCATTTTGTACCAAGCTTCCATATTAGGTTGCAACTCAATGGTGTTACCCACCACGTAATCTACAGCCTCCAAACAAGCTTCCTGAGGAACCACTTCGCCAATGATAGTGAAATAAACATACAACTCAGTAGCATCACCAACCAATCCATAAATAGTAGGATAATCGAGGGTCTTGGTGGTGAGTCCAATAGGGAGGTTGTAAGTCATTCCAACCAACATTGCTTCATCACAATTCTCATAAATATCAGCACCCAATTGAACAACAATATTGCTATCATTATTGAATGTCAAAGTGACATCTTGCTTAGATGCTTGTACATCGGTCAAGTTAAGCTTGTACCAGCCTTCCTTGAGGTCAGATAGGTTGATGGTCTTGGTCCAATCGAGTTCAGTAGCAGCCTCACATTCGGTAGGATCCTCTGGTACGATAGGCTCTTCTATTTTGACTGTCAAGTCAGCAGATGCTTTCAGACGAACATAGAAAGATATACCTGGGATCTTAGCTAAGATAGAAGCGCCTGGAATCTTAGATAGCGCAGAGGTGTGGAATACCTTGGTCATCTCAGATCCGCTAGGAATGGTCAAGCTCTTGTTCAAGCTGACAACCACTGGACAGGTCAGAGAGAACTCCATATCCACATCAACAGGCTCAGCAGATGGGTTGATGATAGTCAATGCTACATCATCTTTCAATGCCTTCAATACATCCATGTCAATCTTGTACCATTTATCTACATTAGCCTCGAGGTTGATACCCTTGTTGAGATCAAACAACTCAGCACCATGGCAAGGATCATCGGTGTTATTGATCATATCAACGCTGAAGTGAACGGCTTTATCTGTAGTGAGTTCTACATATACCTCGGTTACATCATCGTTGACCAACTTATCAATTGCATCAAAAATCTTCTCGTAAACAACCATAGCATAGTTCATACTGCCAGGAAGTACGAAGATAGTCTTGGTAGCGATATTATACTCGCAACCAACAGTTGCACCCAAGGTGATTTTGGTCAAGCCTTCCTCCTCGGTTGTGAAGTAGAACTTAGGCAACATGCCGGTGTTCTTGAACAATGATTTAGGAAGTCTGTACCATGATGTACCTGCTGGGTGAGTATATTGTACACCAGACTGGATGGTAGGAGCGTTGTCGCATGGAGTATTATCGAATACCAAGGCACTCTCAGAAGAAGCGGCTAGTTCGATGGTCTCGTTGGAGTAAACCTTAACATACAACTCCTCTACGCGAGAAGCAGCGAAGACGCTATAGTCGATTACCTTATCTACGCTCATACCTGCAGGCACTACGCATGCGTATGGAATAGAATAGGTATGTGGACAGTGCAATGCAACCTCACCATACATTACTGCCAACTCGTTAGAGTGGTTGGTAAAGGTGAGTTTTACTTGTTGAGCATTATTCTTAACTGGATCAATATCGAAGTGATACCATTGGGTAGAACCGGCTTGATGTACAGCACCCTTGTTCCAGTCGAACTCAATAGCATCCTCACAAGTTAGGATATCAACACCAACGGTGATATAAACATACAACTCGTTGAGGCTACCCAACATAGAGAGGGCTGATGCAGGAATTGATTGCTCGAACAAACCTACGTTGAAAGCGTGAGTATAGGTATAGAGGAAACTACTATTCTCGCAGTTGCGGAAGATGTCAAACTTAACACCTGTCTCCTCACCCAAATCATTGTTGACACTTAGTTTAGTGATTTGGCCATTCTTCAATGGAGTCAAATCTACACGATACCAACCAGTTGCCAACTCAGAGAGTTTGATGGTCTTGCTGAAATCCAAATCTTTTGCATTTTCGCAACCATCTGGTACTTCTGGAGTAACCATTGTGAATGTATCTACATCCAGCACAAGGTGGCCATTTGCCAAAACTCGGATATATGCAGTATCTATTCCATTGAACTTATCACCATATTGATCCCATGCCATATTGATCATGCCAGCGGTGATAGAATCTACGCGATTGTGATCGCTATTGATAGTGATTGTACTATCAACGGTTACCAATGCAGGACATGATGTAGCTAGTGAGAAGTCCACCTTAACTGATTTGCCAGCGAGGTTTTGTGTAGTGATTACGAGGTTCTTCTCAAAGTTCTTATAGTCGTTAGGTGCGATCTTGAACCATTGCTCTACTCCATCTTCCAATTCGATATGCAATGGATTAGCAAAATCGAGGAGTACTGCAGTAGCACAAGCCATATCTACTTCGCCACCTTCCTCTTTGTTCACATAGATGTATAACTCATTCAATGTGAGGTAGCTAGAGATCATTGAGTATGGAACCTTTTGCTCAAGACCAGTAGTTGGAATCACAAAATTGTAAGATGTCAGATAGTTATCAAGCATCTTAGCCTCGTCCAAGTCACATCCCTTGTAGAATTGGAAGTCCAGTGTTTGGTTAGCACCAGTATTGTTGATAAACTTAAGCGAGAAGTCGCTATGGATAGTGGTCAAGTCAACCACGTACCAACCCTTAGCCAGTTTTTCAACATCGATAGCTTGGGTGATATCTAGTGGAGTAGCATTATCACAACCAGGCTCTACATGTTCTGGAATGCTGTCGCCTTCTTCGATAGACAAATCGCCGTTTGCGCGAATGCGAACGAAGTAAACGAAATCATCCTTGAGTTGCTCTGGAAGGTTATTAGTAATCTTATCAGGGATATTGAATTTAGCTACTACTTGGTCGTACAAGTTAGTGATTGCAGAAGCAGGGAATACCAATGGAAGATTTACTCCAGCAGGTACATCTACTGATTTGATAGCACTAACGATCAATGGGCAAGTAGGAGTTACTTCAAACTCTACCTCAACTGCTTTGTCAGATGGGTTATTGAGGTTGAATGCAATCTTCTTATCACCTAAAGCTCGAATATCGTTCAAGTTGACTGAATACCACACATCTTCATTAGCGGTAAGGTCGATATCCAGCGGTTGAGAAAGGTCAAGCTTAGTAGCTTTTTCGCAGCCACCAGCATATTCCATGTCTATACCGAACTTGAATTGTTGGTCAGTAGTCATTTCTACATATACAGCATCCACATCATCGTGTACGAATTTATTCAACACATCGTAGATGAAGCCTGGCATGCGGAAAGACACCTCAAGTCCCTTGGTAGAAGGCAGTTTGATAGTTCCGTGGGTAGCGATATTGTATTCGCAGCCTACGGTAACACCCATAGTGAGCGATGTGGTTGCTTCAGCCGCGTAGCGGAACTTAGGCAAACGACTTACATCGCTGAAGAGTGAGCGATCAAACTTATACCATTTAGTACCAGGGGTATGTGTATATGCTTCGCCGTTTTTCACCTCAACTGCGTCAGCGCAAGCTGCGTAGTCGCCTGCTGATGCTTGAGATTTCTCAGCTACGGCTTTTACTGAGATTGTCTCCTCGGTAATCAAAGCTACATATAATTGGTCTAGTTTGGTAGCAGCAAAGTAGCTATAATCCACCACTTTATCAACGCTCATACCTGCTGGGATAGCAAATACCATAGGCAATGCCACATCAAATGGGCATGTGAGCGATGTCATCATAGCCACCCAAGCCAAAGACTTAGACTCGTTGGTCAAGGTGAGGCGTACTTGCTGTTTGTTGGCCTTGACAGAAGCGATATCAAAACTGAGCCATTGAGCGTCGCCAGCATTAATAGTAGCACCTGTCTCCCAATTGAACTCGCGTGCATCATCGCAACCAAGACCAAAGCCATAGTCGATATCAATACCAAAGGCGATAGGCTGATCGGTGGTTACTTGTAGATACATCTCCTTCACGTCTTGGTTGAGTGCTTTGTCCAGCATGTTACCTATCAGGCGTGTAGGGAATACGGTCATGTCGGCCCAAGTAGGGAGAGTGATGGTTGACATGCCAAATATAGAGTGCGCGCAATCAACAGATGCAGCGATAGTAACATTGGCAGCATGCTTACCATTGTTGATAAACGCAAGGTCTGGGATGAGCGAGAGTTGATTCAACAATTCGTCGGTCACGCGGTACCACTTAGTAGTACCAGCAGCTTGCTCATACTTAACACCCTTGTTGATTGTAGTAGCTTGGCTGCAATCGGCTGGGTCAACAAGCGCAGAGATTGTCTTAGCGGTCAGTTCCACCTTGGCTGCTTGGATAGCGTCCAGATCCTTAGGAACAAACTTCATGACATCTGCTTGAGAGCGAATATCCTTGAGCTGCATGATAGATGTAGCCGTTGTAGGAATCACTGTAGCCGAGATGTAGAAGTGCTCTGGATGAGGAACCAAAGCAAACAGGTTGTAGTTGATCACCTGGCTGATTGTTTGTCCTGCAGGTATTGGGCAGATATATGAGATAGTTTCTCCCTCGCATGCACGCATGATCTCGCCCATTACCACTACGATATTGTTTGACTTGTTGGTAAAGTTCAATTGTAGGTGATCATCATTTTGCTTGATGGTAGCCAAATCGATCTCATACCACTTGGTCTCCAAGCCTGATTGCGTAATGGTAGAGTTCCAATCCAATAATTGGCTCTTCTCGCAAGTAGCGATCTCAACTGGCTTGGCATTCATCACCTCTTCGTTCTCCACCACATAGTTGAGTTGAACGGTCAACTCCTCAGTAGCGTTGAAGCGGATATATGCTGTTTGGCTGTTGATCACACCTGACATATTGTTCACCACTTCCTTAACAACCATGGCGCCTGCCTCTATGGTGAGCTCCTTGTCAATAGTGGTCTTAACAGGGTTAGCAAAAGAGATTTGCTTGGTCAAGACAGCATTTGTGCTTGTGTTATTAGCAATCACAAATTCAGCCTTCATACCGCGTGGTGCGCCGAGGGTAGCCATTGGTACCTCAAAGATATGCTCGCCAGAGATGGTATATGGTTTACCTACAATCAAGAGATCATCAATTGCCCATGTCTCATCTTTTGGTGCAGGAGCCACCTTCTCCTCAACGCGCAACTCCAATGCACGATCGGTAGTGAGCTTGAGATACACATAGTCTTCTTTCAGCTCATCGATGAACACGCGACCAAAAGCCTCTGTCATCTCACCACCTGCAGGAACAGACCAGTTATAGCCCCAAATAGTAGAAGCAGGACAGTCAAGACTAAGTTCAAACTTCACCTTCGCTTGAGCAGCCGCAGTATTGGCAACCACAAAATCTAGTTCTTTGTTGAGTGATCTAACCTCTGCCAAGTTAAGACGATACCAAGTCTCACCTACAGGAACATTCACACCGTTCCAATCAAAATCCTTAGCCTTGGTACAAGCGTCATCTAGGATATCGCTTGTCTCATACTTCTTAGCAGACAATTTGATCGTTTGCTCAGAATGAAGCTCTAGGTAAAGATACCTAACATTCATTTCTAAAAGCATTTTTACATTTTGGCTCAAGAGCTTGTAATCTCTTGCCGCAATTGTGTAAGACTCATCATTTACGACAGCTGTATCTACACTATAACTGAAGAATGGTGTAGTAACAGAAATCGTAGCAGATACATCCACTGTAACCTTAGATGCCTGATCTGACAAGTTTGTCAAATAGAGCGCCAAGGTAGGGTCAGCTAGACCCGAAATAGAGTCAAGATCCACGCGGTACCAACGAGTAGCACCAGCTTGATGATCGTGACCTTCTCCCCATCGAAAATCAATAGCATCGGTTTTCGACATACCATTGTTCAATCCGACAGCCATCATAGAGATGGTCATCATCAGAGCAACAGCTGATAGTAAAAATCTACGCATTTTTTTGTAATTTAGTTATTTGTTAATATTTATTTGTATTCAACTGATTGACAGCAATATACACGCATACGTGCGTATAAACATGTACTTTATCCTGCAAAGTTACAAAAAAACATTGGAATACACAAACATTTTGCACACTTTTCTTAAAAAAAGTAACATTTTGCAGGATTATGTGATCATATTACATGCAGTTTGTTCTATACAAAAAATGCGCCATTCTCGAATAAGAACGACGCATTTCGTAAAATAAATAGTGTTTTCTTATAGTCTCTCACCTAGCAAAGTGTACACCTCCGATCCACGCAAGACATACACCACTCCATTGCGTAGGATGAGGCGTGGACGGTCGTAGATAGGGGTATCGTCTAGGCTAGTTGGAGTTTTCTCTTGGACGGACAGATAGATCCGTTCGAGGCAACCTTCATCGTTATAGATGAGCAGCTCGTACTCGCCAAAGGTCACGAGCAGGGTGTCGCGGTACAGGTATGGTAGTTCAGTTGGTGCTAGCAACAAGGTATCATATAGTTCAATTGGTTGGGTAGCAAAAGACACACTGAGGATATCAATCTGCATCGTGTCAGCATTGAGCCAACTGATCGTTTGCAAGAGCGTATCGGCTTGATATTCTTGTTCTTCATACACAAAAGTATTGCCATAGCAGAGGAAGGTGTCTGCCTCTATGATTAGGGTATCAATATCGTGACTTACATATAGATTGTAAAGCTCATCGCAGCTACCAGAGATGGTGATTAGCACATTATGCTCACCGAAGGTATCTACCGTATATTGTTGGCGATAGGTGTATGGTAAGTCAGTAGTCTTGAGACTCAGGGTATCGAACTGCAACTCTGGCGCGGTAAAGGCAACCTGGATGGTCAATACTTGATAGGTATCTGGATCTAATTGCAGAGTATCTACCAACGTGATGTCGGTTGTATACTCTACGCCGTCATAGGTATAAGACATACCTTGACAGAGAGTAGTATCGATTGTTTGGTAGGTAGTGTCGATATCGTGGCTTACATATAGTTTGTAAAGCTCATCGCAGCTACCAGGAATGGTGATTAGCACATTATGCTCACCGAAGGTATCTACCGTATATTGTTGGCGATAGGTGTATGGTAAGTCAGTAGTCTTGAGACTCAGGGTATCGAACTGCAACTCTGGC
>JAFYRL010000016.1 GCA_017546975.1 Alistipes sp. | reverse complement strand
TGTACTTCGTGTACTATCCCGTGGGGATCTTCTTTTGCGATAGAACAAATCTGGCCCCTTCTGACAAGAAATTTGGTAGTGGTGCTAATAAAAGTATATGTGTCCTTCTGACAAGAAATTAGGTAGTGGCGCTAATAAAATTATATGCCCCCTTCTGACAAGAAATTAGGTCGTGGTGCTAATTAGGTGGATGCCCCCCTTCTGACAAGAAATTAGGTCGTGGCGCTAATTAGGTGGATGCCCCCCCTTCTGACAAGAAATTAGGTCGTGGCGCTGATTTAGTTTTTCGTTTTCTAAAGATATATATTACGGGCAACATTTTTGCTCCATATTTGCGTACTGAATACTTTTTAGTATTTTTGTATACTAAACATTGAAGTTATGATTACCAATACCTCGACAGATAGAATAAAAGAGTTGCTTGCCAAGCAGCGAGCCTTCTTTCGTACGCACCAGACACTCGATATCAGCTACCGAACAAGGGCACTAAAGCGTCTGCGTGGTGCCATAAAGATGTATGAGGAGGAGCTTGCCGAAGCTCTATATAAGGATCTGCATAAATCATACGAGGAGGCTTTTATCACCGAGATAAGCATTGTATTAGGTGAGATTGATAACCTCCTTAAGAATCTCCCTCGCTGGGCTGCACCAAGTAAGAAATCGACACCTTTGACCCTCTTTCCATCGCGTAGCGTTGTGGTGACGGAGCCTCTGGGTGTGGCGCTTATAATCGCACCATGGAACTATCCCGTACAGCTTTTGTTAAACCCCTTGGTGGGTGCTATAGCTGCTGGATGTACTGCCATTGTCAAGCCCTCGCCCTACACACCAAATGTGGCAAGGGTGCTTGAAAGGGTAGTAAGCTCGGCCTTTGAGGAGGAGTATGTGGCTACGGTGCAGGGAAATAGAGAGGTGAATACTGCGCTTCTTGCCGAGCGTTACGATATTATCTTCTTCACGGGCTCTCCAGAGCTTGGTCGTGTTGTTATGCATGCTGCGGCTGATAACTTGACGCCTGTAGTCTTGGAACTTGGAGGTAAAAGCCCCGTAGTTGTAGATAAGAGTGCAGATATTGCGCGAGCAGCTAAGCGTATAGCCTGGGGTAAGACACTTAATGCCGGACAGACATGTATAGCTCCAGACTATCTCCTTATTCATGAGGATGTTAAAGAGAAGTTTGTTGAGAAGTATCGAGAGGCTCTTATTCGTCTACATGGCGAGGATGCGAGCCTAAGTAAACACTATGTACGCATGGTGTCGGATAAGGCCTTTGAGCGTGTAGAGGGTTATTTGACGGATGGCGTAGTGCGTATAGGTGGTGCGGTGGATAGCGAGGAGCGTTACATCGAGCCTACGCTTCTTGACCAGGTGAGTGCAGATAGTGCAGTTATGCGAGAGGAGATATTTGGACCTATACTCCCAATGATAACCATTCGCAGTATGGCCGAAGCTGAGGAGTTTATCCTTGCGCGCGAGAAGCCATTGGCATTATATGTATTTGCCGAGGAGGGTGTTGCTAATGAGTTGGTAAAGAACTGCTCTTCGGGAGGCTGCTGCATAAATGATGTTATCATGCATATAGCCAACGAGAATATGCCTTTTGGCGGTGTGGGTAACTCGGGTATGGGACGCTACCACGGCAGAGATTCGTTATATGCCTTTTCGCATCGCAGGGCGGTTCTCCGTACACCAACATCTATAGACCTGCCATTCCGCTATATGCCATATCGCTGGTTTAGGCTAATAAAGCGATTGTTGAGCAAATAGTGAGTAAATACCTAAGTGTGGAGATTGATTAGTTAAGGTATAAGATATGGGATGTTCTATAAATTAGGTCGAGTTTATTTTGTTGGATATTTCGAACAGATTTCTTATCTTTTTCGAGGGCGCTATGCGGGCATAGCAACCGAGGAAAGATAAGATAGATGCCGAAATAGACACAAAAGCAACCGAAAT
>JAFYRL010000162.1 GCA_017546975.1 Alistipes sp. | reverse complement strand
CGAGCTTATCGTGCAAAGCATCGCTCTCCTCCAACATCTTGAACATCTCGATAGATGCACCTACTACTGCTGGTGGAAGTGAGTTAGAGAACAAGTATGGGCGTGAACGCTGACGGAGCATGTCGATAATCTCCTTGCGACCTGTAGTGAAACCACCTACAGCACCACCAAATGCCTTACCAAGAGTACCAGTAAGGATATCTACCTTGCCACGAAGATCGTACAACTCAGTGATACCACGACCTGTCTTACCCAATACACCTGCTGAGTGGCACTCGTCAACCATAACAAGAGCGTCATACTTCTCTGCCAACTCGCAAATCTTATCAAGTGGAGCAGCGTTACCATCCATTGAGAATACACCGTCTGTTACGATGATGCGGAAGCGCTGAGCCTGAGCCTGCTTTAGGCACTCCTCCAACTCTGCCATATCTGCATTAGCGTAGCGATAGCGCTGAGCCTTGCAAAGACGAACACCGTCGATGATAGATGCGTGGTTCAAAGCGTCAGAGATGATAGCATCCTCAGCTGTGAACAATGGCTCGAATACACCACCGTTAGCATCGAAGCAAGCTGCGTAGAGGATAGTATCCTCAGTGCCGAAGTAGTCAGCGATAGCCTTCTCAAGCTGCTTGTGAATATCCTGGCAGCCGCAGATGAAGCGTACTGAAGACATACCGAAGCCACGCTCATCCAAAGCCTGCTTAGCTGCGTCGATAAGACGCTGGTTGTCAGATAGACCAAGGTAGTTGTTAGCGCAGAAGTTCAATACTGGACGGTTAGCAACATCGATCTCGGCACGCTGTGGTGACTCGATGATACGCTCTGTCTTGTACAAACCGGCAGCCTTAATCTCTGCCAACTCATTCTGCAAATACTGCTGAAATTTTCCGTACATAGTCTTAATAGTTTTAATTGAAAATATATCTTTTAACTTGAATATTTCTCTGTATGACCACAACAGTGGCAATATATCAACTACAAAGATAGTTATTTTTTTTAATTAGTGGCGAGTAATTGAAAATTTTAAGGTGAAAACTGAAAAGTATGGAGCCTGTGATGCATATTTATAAAACTTATGCGAAGCATACCTAACTTTTCAGTTTTCACCTTTCAGTTTTCACTTAAAAAAAGCGCACTCGGTATAAGTGCGCTTATCATATCTTGTTGTGGGTTACTATTTATTAAGGTATATTGCAACCGTTACTGGCTCCTCGCCGAGCTCTATGCTCTGGCGCTGGAGTTCGCCATTGGCGTTGTAGTATCGGAGCTCGTAGCTGCGGTTCTTCTCAACAAGCACCGAGAACATATCGTTCATATCGCGGAGTGGACCAGCTGTGAGGCCGCCGCCCATCTGCTCTGTGCCGCAGAATACATCCACGCCCATAGCTATGCGGTCGTCAGAGTGCTCAGTCTTGCCCTGCTCCTTGTAGCCTGCAATCTTAATAAAGGTGTGTGTGCCAGCCTCGATATGGCGGGTGTACTGCTCGTATGCAAGCTTCTGGTAGCGTGCAGTGACATTCTCTGCGCCAACAAATTTTGGAAGATCCTCAATAGCGCAATCCTCTACATCGCCATCTGCCCACACCATAGGGAACCAATCGTTAGCCTTGCCAAAGCGTGTGGCATAGATTGCGTAGGTACGGTTATTAGCATCGGCCTTAGAGGCGTCAGCCATAAACCATAGGTGGTCGAGCTTCGATGGGAAGTAGTACTCTGTAACTCTCCACTCGCCGTCGAGCCACACCTCAGTCCAACTATGGTTGCCACGGTTATCGTGCCATGAGGCAGTACCTGCAAAGCGAGCAGGGATACCCACAGCGCGGTAGGCATCGACAAGCAAAATTGCAAGACCTGTGCATGATGCCATGCCCTGGCGCATAGACTCCTTAGGGCTCTGGTTGGTCTTCTCGCGCTTAGTGTTATAGTCTACGCCTGTAAGTCGTGGGATATTAGCATTAACGGCACATAGCGCCTCATACATTGTTGTGCATGTATCTACTGCAGGTGAGAACATCTCGTATAGCTCCTTGCGCCATGCGTCACGCACCTCATCTACAACATGGTATGGGAGCACCTCATGAAGATATACATCCTCAGGTACTGCCTTAGCCCATGAGTACTTTGTGCGGGCGATATTGGCGTACTCGACATTCTCCTTCAATAGTTCAAGATCCATGCCCTCGCGGTCGAAATCAGGCATATTCTTAAGTAGGAATGCCATATCGCGCTGCTGCGTCTCAGGAGTGTTATTAAGAAGTGCTGACAACTCCTCGCCACGCTCAGAGCTTGCAAGAATTTCGGTTAGTGCCTTATCATTTGCAGGGTTATACTTCTGGCCATAAGGTGTTGTTGTCTCAGGCCACATAATCACAGCAAGTGCAATAGCTACACCCGCCAAAAAATAGAGTAAAAGTCTAAGTTTCATTATTTTATAAGTTTAAGTATTTCCTTTACTTCGTTCTCGTCTACGGTGCGTAGTGCAAACTCATCCACGGCATCTGAGCCACCCATTGAGATGCGAGGGTTGCGGTACTCCATGCCTCCAGCGACCATCTTCTTGGCACTGAAATGTAGGGCGTCAACACCTGTATTCTTGAGAGCCTGAGCGTTTGCTGCTACCACGCCACTGCCCGCCATAATCTCTATACGGCCTGCGGCAATCTCCACAGCGCGGCGAATGTTCTCTATGCCATCTATTGCCTTGTCGTAGCCTCCTGAGGTTAGTATTCTGTCGCATCCTGCTGCGATGATAGCCTCCACAGCAGCCTCATAATCATCAGTCATATCTACTGCGCGGTGGAAGGTCGTCTCCATACCCTTTGATGCCTCCACAAGTGTGCGGGTACGCTCAATGTCTACCTTGCCATCAGCGGTGAGGATGCCAAAGACTACGCCTGTAGCTCCCGCCTTGCGTGCGTGGTCAATATCCTGGAGCATTGTCTGAAACTCATCATCCGAGTATAGGAAATCGCCACCGCGTGGACGAATCATTACACTAAGGTCAAGACCCTTAATCTCAGCTACGCGCTCTATGGTTGCTACGGATGGTGTTACGCCACCCTCGGCAGGTGAAGCACATAGCTCCACACGATTAACACCCAATGTCGATGCTATTTTGCATGCCTCGACTGAGTATGCACAAAGTTCTGTTTTCATTATTGATGCTTTATAATTGGTCACTATCTATCAGTTTGTTTAGTACGGCGTAAACTGTAAGACCCGCCACCGAGCGAATACCCGTCTTATGTACTATATTCTTGCGGTGTGATATTACAGTGTGTGGCGATATGTTCAGCTCTGAGGCAATCTCCTTGTTTGTCATGCCTCGCGCCACAAGGATAAGCACTTCGCGCTCACGCTCCGAGAGTTCATGGCTATCGCTATAGTTGCGCTCGGCAGGTGCAGTGATAGTCTCATTCAATATGCGCTCTATATCCTCTTCCGTTGAGTGCGTGGTAATTATTGCATTGAACCTGCGGAGTATCTCCTCGCCATATAGTGCACTCTGTAGACCGATGACTGCTATATCGTCAAGCTCGCTTGACTCCTCTAATTGGCGGTATAGTGCCACTGAGGCGATGACAACATCCACCTTGTCCAAGCCGATGAGTGGTATAACATCGCTAATATTGCGATATATGCCCACCACCTCAGCTGTAGCTGTGCGGTTAAGGATTGAGGCTATGCCCTCGGCGATAATTGGAGCTATCTCCACTATGGCAACTCTCTGTCGTTTCATAGCCTATCGTTTTTGGAGATACTTATCCACAAGTGGTTTCAATATGTAACGCTCCACATTGTTGTGGCGGCGAAGGTCGTCGCGTAGAGCATATATATGCTCTAAGGTCACTATGCGTAGCTTTGTTGGGGCGGACTCAGGAAGACTCTTAAAGATAAGTGAGGCGATATCGTTCGACCTGTCATCAATATCTGTGTGAGGCATATCGAGGATGCTCAAATCTGCACTCTCAGTTGCGTTGTTGTCTATGATGCTGAATAGGTGCTCCTCTTCTTCGCGGAAGTGGTCGCAGATATACTCCATGTAGTCATCATAGAAACGGCGTAACATACTGCGTGAGAGTGTGTCGCAGTGCTCCAATATCTCCTGTAAATGTGCAGATGTGTGTGGAAGCATCTTCTCAGCATAGTAACGGTGTGATGCTCTGAGGTAGTTTATAACCTCTGGAAGCATCTCTACTGTTAGTCTCTCTGTGTCGGGACGGAAGTTCTCGGTTGCGTGTATTGAGCAGAGGGCTAAGAATAGCTCTGTTGTGAAGCCCTCGCGCCTGCACATCTCAGCCACTGAAATATCGCCAAAAGGTAGGCGTATATCAAGACGCGAGAAGATAGACAATATTGATGGTGCACTCTCCACAAGCTCAAAGATCTTCATCTCTGGAGAGAGAGGTGATATATATGCTCTATTTGTGCTTCTATTCATTGATTATCAGTTCTGTTTAACCCTTCTTTTTCGGAGTATAACTCTAAAGCACAAAGATAATTATAATTTTCCAACATCGCAAATCCCAAATGTTAGGGATATTGGAGTCGCTATTTTCCCAACTTTATGCTATTGTTCGCTTTGAAAATATCCCACATCTTTGCACTGTGAAAATAGAGCTATGCGCATTGCGCTGCGGCTATGATGAAATATATATCTTTTAGTTTTTATTGGGTGCTCCTTCGGGAGGGGAGGTTTGTCTTTAATGGCAAGCCTCTTTTTCGTATATGAGTATGTGAAAGTGGCGTATACCAAGCTCTGGTAAACGCCACCTATAGTTAAAATTTCAGAGGTATATTATTGCGCTTTAGGAATCTGCTCCAACCTGTACGCTTGTTAAAGAGTAGCTCCTCATATCCCGAATCATCGTAGTTGCGCTCCTTCCACTTCTCTGCATTGGTAAGCACAATGCTATGGTGGAGTTTTTTCTTGTTCACCATTGTTGTGGTATAACATACCGACTGCGCATCCTGCGATGCTTTGTGCAGAGCCTCGTATGCATTTTTGAGCGCCGTGCTATTTAGTGCTGATGATGCCTTTAGGGCTATATCTCCAAGGTCGTATGTGAATGATTGGCGGATATACTCACTCTCGTTTATCTCATCCTCGTCCATAAACTGACCCAAGAAGTGATATGACTCTGCCATAGCTAACTCCATGTCGGCGATAGTCGCTCCGTATTTGCTCTTAAAAGCCTCCTCGCCAATCTTCTCCTCCTCATCATAGAGGGCTATGATAGTGTCGGTAAAGCTCTTTGTCGCCTCGATAATACCATCTACCTTTCTGCAATCCGTAAGTGTAAAGTCGATACGGTCATATACATGGTCAGTGTTTGATATTGTTGTGTTAATGCCGTTGCTAAGGTAGTCGTTGATGCCCACGACAAATGACTCGTCACTATTATCCTTCAGCTCTCTTTCGAGCATGTGTGCAAGAAGGTTGAGCTCGGTGGTAAACATCACAGATATATGGCTCGAGGCGAGTATATAGTCAGTATATTGAGATAGTGCGGTGACATACTCAATCGTATTCATTAGACACGAGCCCATGAATATCATTCTGAAATGTGTGTCGGCAATCTTTAAGCCCATGCTTAGCTCCTCGCAACTAATGTAACGACCTGTATCGGTGTCGCGCATGATGCCGCGGGTGCCCTCTATCGTATCATTTATGCCCACCTGAGGGTGCCAACCATTGCCGTGACCTGAAAAGACAACGATGTACTCGTCAGATGGTGCCACCTCCTTGCTCCAGCTGATAAACTCAGCTATGTTGTTCGGGTCATTGATTGGGTAACTATTATCTCCCACAAACTCGAAGTCGTGGCCATCGTGCTCCTTGTCGATGTGGAAGCGATAGGTCTGACCATCGCCATTTACATACTTGCCTTCGTAACCCTTTGACCACTTTATGCAGGCTGTGAACTTGACATTCTTCTCCAGTTTGCGCTTATCCAGGAAATACTCGATACTTTTCTCTATCGCCAGGTCAAGACCTCGTCCTGCTGCCGTATCCTCAGCACCGCCACCCGATGCGTAGTAGATGATAGTGTAGGTTGTTTGCTCCTTGTTGTTCGAGCCTGTGCCCCCACCACTTGGCGTATTGGGATTGTTTATGTCTTCTACATCATCGCAGCTTGTAAATGCGAGGCTCGCAACTGCGGCAAATAGGATGACGCGCAAATATTGTATAATACTCATATACTCTTTTCTTAAATTCAAATCATTTGTGCGGACAAAGGTACAAAAAAGTATTTACTTTGCCATATTGTATAAGGTGAGTTTCCTCTTGTCCGCTACTTATAGCCCCTTTTTGGAAGATCTCAGCCTATTTTTATGTATTCTCTTATATATATATTATATATAGGTATACTCTCTAATAATTAAAAAATAATAAAAATTTATAAAAATATTTAATAAAGTATTTGCAAATTCAAAATTATGTGCTACCTTTGCACCCGCAATGAGATCTAAACAGCGTCTCAGATGCGAAAAAGGTTCTTAGAAAAATATTTTTGAAAATAGTTGCCGAAAAATTTGGTGGTTTCAAAAATAGTTCTTACCTTTGCAACCGCTTTCGCCTCTAAAACGGCGATAAGCAAAAAAGGTTCTTAGAAAAATATTTTTGAAAAAAGTTATCAAAAAATTTGGTAGTTTCAAAAATAGTTCTTACCTTTGCAACCGATTTCCGCTCTAAGTTAGAACGGTGGTTGAAATGAAAGTTCTGATGAAAATTAGAATATAGTTCTTTGAGGATATTGAGCAGCTAAAGTTTTATCTATCTCCTATGAGATAATTTCAAACAATACCTTTGAGATTTGAGCTAATGATATAATTCAAAATTTTTTACAATGGAGAGTT
>JAFYRL010000161.1 GCA_017546975.1 Alistipes sp. | reverse complement strand
CAGTCACTTTTTTCTTGTGAAGTTGTATAACAAGAGCTAATTTTAGGCGCACGAAGCTCGAAAAAGCGGAGTTTACTAGGCGTAAATGAGCATTTTGAGAGCAAGTGCAACGAAGAAGGAGCCTTGTTAGACAGCTTCTTTAATAGTTGTTATGTTAGATTACTTCGCTGGAGCACCGTCAAGATCAACTACGAAGGTTGCCCAACCCATATCGGTGTTGGTGATACCAACGATTACGCGACCATTCTCAGATACAGCGATTGTGATGACAGCCTCCAAGCACAATGAGTCGTTTGGATCTGTATCCAAAGCTGGCTCGAATGATCTAACATCAACATCGTGCTCATCGAATAGCCACTCCTCCATCTCAACCCACTCGTAAGGCTCGCCCTTAGTGATGTCGATAACATAAGATGTTGTACCAAGATAGTAAGGAACATCGTTTAGGAAGGCGATACCATCGTCGCTCATAGCTGTTACAGAGCCACCGGTGAAGCACATAACAGTGTCATTCTCGCAGTCGTAAGCAGCAGCTACAGCAGCCTGACCTGCAGCATAGTCAATAGCCTTACCATAGATGTAGCGACCTGTCTGAGTGAAGAGGTTCTGAGTGTCACCCATGCTAAATACTGGTGCATAGTTAGAGTCATACTCGAAATATAAATACTCGAATGGAGTGTACTCGTCCTCCCAGACGATACAGTGAATACCCTGAGACTGCTCATAACCAAGAAGCTTGCGATCTGGAGTTACTGACTTGATAGCTGTTGCATATGCCTCGTTGTATAGACGGTCACCTGGCTCAGGTACGCTAACTCTATTTGCTAATACATCATAGCAGAATGGAATAATATCACCATAAGTCTGTGCGTAGTATGAGCTTGTGTCATACTCCCAGAACCAACCAACGATATAGTTAGCATCAGGAGTGATACCTGTAGCGCAGCTCATGCCGTGGCTTGATACGATCTTAGAGAGGTCGATAGCAACCACCTTGTCGCCGATAAGGATAGCAGCAACACCGTCGCCGTTCTCTGAGTGGTCTGAACCTACAGCAGTACCATCATCTGCAACATCATAGAACTCTGCAGTAGGGAACTCAACCATATTGTCCTTAGCCAAGTCAAGAACAAAGCCACAACGGTCGTTACCACCAACTACCCAACGGCCATTGTTTGAAATAGCAGTCGCAGCAGATCCATTCATAGGGAAGAACTCGCGGTACTGAGGAGCAATGCGCACTGCAGTTGTTACCTCCTTTGTCTCTGCCAAAGAGTTCTCAGCGCTATTTACAGCGATAGCCTTTACAGATACTGCGTACTTAGCATTGTACTCAAGATCATCAAACTTGTGGATAAGCTTCTCAGTCTTCGCAGTAGAACCTGGGTTAAGGGTTACCTCATAGTATGCAGCGCCTACTACCTGATCCCATGTAACGATAATAGAGTTACCCTCTGCGCGTAGAGAGAAGTTCGGAGTTGAGAGTCTTGACTCATCTGTTGACTCATTAGGTGTACAGCCTACAAAAGCAAATGCAAGCACCGCACACATGAATAGCTTAATCGTGTTTCTCATTTTGTAAATTATTTGCGTTTTCTCAATTGTATTTAAGGGATGTTCTATAAATTAGTAAATTAAGTTTAACAATATGTAGTTTTATTTTATATTTCGGTTGCTTTTGTGTCTATTTCGGCATCTATCTTATCTTTCCTCGGTTGCTATGCCCGCATAGCGCCCTCGAAAAAGAT
>JAFYRL010000160.1 GCA_017546975.1 Alistipes sp. | reverse complement strand
CAGTCACTTTTTTCTTGTGAAGTTGTATAACAAGAGCTAATTTTAGGCGCACGAAGCTCGAAAAAGCGGAGTTTACTAGGCGTAAATGAGCATTTTGAGAGCAAGTGCAACGAAGAAGGAGCCTTGTTAGACAGCTTCTTTCGCTCTTTAGATTGAGAGGTCGAGAATGACCTCTTATCACAAGAAAAGACTTTTCCTAGATACTACATGGGCAGCACTACCCAATTTCTTGTCAGAAGGGGTCAGGCTTGGCCTCGATAAAGAGAAAGAGCGGATGGGCTGTACTTGGCGTACTGCCCATTCGCTCTTTAGATTGAGAGGTCGAGAATGACCCCTTATCACAAGAAATTAGTTACACTTGCTATAACCACACGACATACAAGTCAAACAACCATTCTGGTATGCCATCTGCTCCTGGCCACACTGTGGACAACGACCCTTACCGCGTGTACCATCCTTGATATACTGCTTAAGGGCACGCTCAACACCATTCTTCCATGTGTTGATTGTCTCAGAATCGAGGTGTAGACCATCTACAAGCTGCACAACCTTATCGATAGGCATACCGTAACGAAGCACACCAGAGATAAGCTTTGCGTAGTTCCAGAACTCCTCATCGAAGAGACGAGAGATACCGCCGATGGTGTTCACATAGCCGTAGCGGTCCTGGTACTGGAAGTCATAACGCTTGCTACCGTTAGCCTCAGTAACCTTAAGGATATGACCCTGGTTGATTGACTTAGGAATATACATAGCATCCTCCTCAATCTTACCTGTAAAGATCTCGTATGGACGATCATCCTGCTTACCCACGAAGGCAATCCAATCCTCCTTACCGTTCTTGAAGCGTACGATATCTGCAGGGATAGACTCTGGACGACGAATAGTCTGCTCGCTTGAACACTTCTTCTCAGCGCTCTTATCCTTAACATCGAGCAATACACCATCACGGCAACCATCACGATATACGGTGATACCCTTACAGCCAGACTCCCATGCTGTGCGATATACATCGGCAACAAGCTCCTCAGTAACCTCATTAGGAAGGTTTACAGTTACAGAGATTGAGTGGTCTACCCACTTCTGAATAGCACCCTGCATCTTCACCTTAGCAACCCAGTCGATATCGTTGGCTGTAGCCTTATAGTATGGCGATGCCTTAAGCCACTCGTTAAGCTCATCCTCAGAGATGTTCTGCAAGCGTGCAGTGTCGTAGCCATTGATCTCAAGCCACTTAACAAACTGGTGGTGGAAGACATAGTACTCGATGAACTTCTCGCCAGTCTCATCAACAAACGATGCAACCTGCTCCTTATCTGATGGGTTAATCTTACGACGACGCTTATATACTGGACGGAATACAGGCTCGATACCCGACGTTGTCTGCGACATAAGCGATGTAGTACCTGTAGGCGCAATAGTAAGCATAGCGATATTACGACGACCATACTGCTTCATCTGCTCACGAAGCTCTGGTGCTGCCTCGAAGATACGCTCAACCATAGGGTTACCAATCTCCTTCTCGAAGTTATAAACGCCGAAAGCACCACGCTCCTTAGCCATTGTTGTAGATGCACGGTATGCCTCAACAGCAAGTGTCTTATGTACAGTCACTGCAAAGTCGATAGCCTCATCCGAGCCATAGCGAAGACCCAACGCTGCCAACATATCACCCTCAGCTGTGATACCAAGACCTGTACGACGACCCTTAAGTGCCATATCCTTAATCTTATGCCACAACTCAAGCTCCACGCGACGAACATCGTCCTCCTCTGGATCTGAGTCAATCTTATTGATGATAAGCTCTACCTTCTCCAACTCCAAGTCGATAATATCATCCATTAGGCGCATAGCCATAGCTACATGCTTCTTGAAGAGGTCAAAGTTGAACTTAGCCTCCTTAGTAAATGGAGCCTCAACATAGCTCAAGAGGTTCAATGCCAAGAGTCTACAGCTATCGTATGGACACAATGGAATCTCACCACATGGGTTAGTAGATACCGTGCGGAAGCCCTCATCTGCATAGCAGTCAGGTACGCTCTCACGAATGATAGTATCCCAGAACAACACACCTGGCTCGGCAGACTTCCAAGCGTTGTGGATAATCTTGTCCCAAAGTTTCTTAGCGTCGATATCCTTCTTATAGATAGGCTCCTCGGCAGCTACAGGGAACTGCTGACGATAGGTGCATCCAGCCACAGCAGCACGCATAAACTCATCGTCAATCTTGATAGATACATTAGCACCTGTAACCTTACCAGTATCAACCTTAGCATCGATAAACTTCTCAGCATCAGGGTGCTTGATAAGGAGTGATAGCATCAAAGCGCCACGACGACCATCCTGCGCAACCTCACGCGTAGAGTTTGAGTAGCGCTCCATGAATGGCACGATACCGGTAGATGTAAGTGCAGAGTTAAGCACAGGGCTACCTGAAGGGCGGATATGAGATAGGTCATGACCTACACCACCACGACGCTTCATAAGCTGCACCTGCTCCTCATCCATACGGAAGATACCACCGTAAGAGTCTGCAGGGTTCTTGTGACCAATAACAAAGCAGTTAGATAGTGATGCTACCTGCATGTTGTTACCGATACCAGTCATAGGGCCACCCTGAGGGATTACATAACGGAAGTGGTCGAGAAGCTCGAAAATCTGTGCCTCGCTGAGTGAATTAGGATAGTTCGCCTCGATACGCGCCAACTCCTTAGCGATACGATTGTGCATATCCACTGGAGTGCTCTCGTAGATGTTGCCAAACGAGTCCTTAAGAGCATATTTGCTCACCCACACCTGCGCTGCGAGGTCATCGCCCAAGAAATACTCCTTGGTAGCAGCTACGGCATCTTCATACTTTACCGTTGCAAGCTGCTCATTGTTAGGCTTTTGAGTCATGTTTGTGTATATTTTATATTTTATTTTTATTTTTCTATCCTATCTCTTGTCCTGATTACTCACCCCGAAATTGATGCTGTGGGGATAATTCAGGCATACAAAATTACTACTTTTTATTGAGACTACCACCGCCACAACTATATTTTTTCGACACTTTTTTCACAAAAAATAAAAAGATGCGCCACAGCTATCTGTAGCGCATATTGGATTGTTGAAAGAGTGTAAAATTAAAACTCAGCGATACTCTATACGGAAGTAATCGAGCAACGCTTTGTAGTTATCCTGCGCCGTTAGACAGGTATCTCGAAGATACTCTTTGACTTGCGGCCACTGCTGCAACCCTCGATAGTAGAAGAATTTCAGCTCATCTGTGATTATAAACGGCACAATACCATTTGCCAAGCACTCCTTAAACATTATCAATCGACCCACTCGACCATTACCATCCTGAAATGGATGTATAGCCTCAAAACGCTGATGTAGGCCTATTATATCATCAAAACATTTAGTTTTCAACGCGTTGTACTCTTGTATAAGAGTCCGCATTTCATTCTTCACTTGCTCAGGTGGAGTAGTTTCATTTCCACCTACCTCATTTGGAAGACGCTTATACTCGCCTACAGCAAACCACTCCTTGCGACTATCCGAT
>JAFYRL010000015.1 GCA_017546975.1 Alistipes sp. | reverse complement strand
GCAAGTTGATAAAGAGTTATGATCGTGTTATCATACAGTCACCTCCTATCTTGGTGGCGGCATCTGCAATAGCACTGTTTAAGAAATGCTTTGGTAAGCACACTATCCTCAATGTGTCTGACCTATGGCCCATGTCGGCCGTAGAGCTCGGTTTTATGCGTGAGGGTAGCCTGTCGCATCGTGCGATGAGTCGCATGGAGCGATTTATGTATCGTTCGGCTGATGCTGTCATGGGACAATCGGGAGAGATCGTGGAGCATGTGCTGGGGATGTTCCCCGACAAGCGTACCTTTCTTTATCGAAACTTGCAGCCGGTACAGGTGGAGAAGCAAGCCAAGTCTAAGGGACAGAAGTTAAAGATTGTATATGCAGGCCTCTTTGGTGTGGCGCAGGATATGTTGTCTTTGCTTCGTGGTATAGACTTTGTGGGTTTGGGAGTGGAGATGCATCTCTATGGTGGTGGAAATCAGATGGCTGAGATCGAAGAGTACATCAGCCAAGGCGATAAAAATATTTATTATCATGGATATGTGTCAAAGCAACAGATGGGAGAGGAACTGAAAAAGTATGACCTTTCCATCATACCTTTGGCTGCGCATATTCATGGCGCGGTACCTTCTAAAATTTTCGACTTACTCCCAGAGGGTATCCCTATTCTTTTCAGTGGAGAGGGTGAGGGTGCTCGTATCGTGAATGAGTATGGTCTTGGCTTGGTGTCTCCGCATGGTGACTATGCTACTTTGGCTCAGAATATACAGGCATTCGTCAATATGACGGATGAGGAGTATGCAGCTCTTGTCAATAACTGCCTCTGCGCATCGCGAGATACCTTCTCGTATGCTAAGCAGATGGAGCGCTTCTGTGAATTTATAGGTGAGTAAGAGAAGAATTTTATTTGCCTTGCGTTAATTTCAGCCTGCTTTACAGCCTGAAATTAGGCTTCGGCTCAGAAATGTACAAATAAATTTGCTATTTCGTTCGCCTTGCACTAATTTTGTAGAAAATTTCATATAGAGTTATGATCAATAGAGTACTTATCAGATTGAAGGTGGTTCAGATTCTTTATGCCTACTACCAAAATGAGGGAAAGAGTTTGGAAGCAGCAGAGAAGGAGTTGTTTTATAGTTTGAGTAAAGCGTACGACTTGTACCATTACTTGCTGTTGCTGATGGTGGAGGTGACACGTTTTGCTGATCGCCGCATCGATAACCGCCGCAATAAGTTGCGCCCTACAGAAGAAGATCTCAACCCCAATACACGCTTTATCGATAATGCCTTCATGGCTCAGCTCGCTCAGAACAAGCAACTGGAGGAGTATAGCAATAACCAAAAGCGTACATGGGAGGATGAAGGTGAGTTTATCAAGCGTTTGTTTGCTGCCATCGAGGAGACCAAGGCTTATCAGGAGTATATGAGCAAGGATGCCTTGACCTACGAGGATGACCGTGAGTTGTGGCGTAAGTTGTACCGCTCTTTGATTGCTCAGAATGAACAGATCGATGAGATCCTCGAGGAACAGAGCCTCTACTGGAATGATGATAAGGCAATCGTAGATACCTTCGTGTTGAAGACCATCAAGCGCTTTGAGCCTGAGAATGGCGCAGATCAGGAGTTGATGCCTGAGTATCGCGATGAGATGGATACTGAGTTTGCTCGTAAGCTCTTCCGCAACGCTATCGTAGGTGCTGAGCCCTATCGCAAGATGATCGCTGAGAATACCAAAAACTGGGATATGGAGCGTATCGCTTTCATGGATGTCCTCATCATGCAGGTAGCGTTGGCTGAGATGTTTAGCTTCCCCTCAATCCCCGTATCAGTGACACTCAATGAGTATGTAGAGATCGCTAAGATGTATAGTACTCCTAAGAGTGCCAGCTTTATCAATGGTATGCTTGATACCATCGTGAACAAGCTGAAAGAAGAGGGTAAACTGAACAAAGCATAACTCAAAATTGTGTATCTTTGTACGCAGGAAAGTGTAACAGATTAATTATTTACTTATAACATAAAAACGTATAAAACAATGTTGTTCT
>JAFYRL010000159.1 GCA_017546975.1 Alistipes sp. | reverse complement strand
TATATCACCCCTTTGCCTGAATAAATTGATGGCTGAGGGTTTATCGCTACCAATAGTTGAGATACTGCGATTGTATAAGGCATTATAGTCTATTCTGACGGCCTTTGTGATTCGAGTATTAAAGCCCAACTCTGCGGTTATTAGCTGATATATTGAAGACATTAAGATGCTCTCACGAAGTACTTCAGACCACGATTGCATATACCCACCTTGTAGGTTTATGCTTGTAGCAATAGCGTTGAAACGCTTACTAAAGTTGCCTTTAAGATTATAACCATTGTTTCGGTTAGGCATCTCAATTGCCTCAATCTCGCTAAGTGAGCCGTTGAAGTTAGTGTTATACATTAGGTTTGAACGACTATCGAAGTAATTAGCCTCGACACCTGCGAATATGGCATCTATGGCATTACCATACGATAGTTGCACGCCATACATCTGACTTCTGTTGCTACTAATCTCTCCAGCCTTACGCTGAATAACTCGATAATCAGTCATAATATAACCTGAGTATGAGTCATACAACGAGCCATAATGCTCATTATATGAAGCCTGGGCAGAGAGTTTAAGATTGTGGGTAATAGCAGAGGTAAGACTCAATGACGGCTGATAGAGAATTTTTGTCTTATTAGTAGTTGCCACATTGTTAATTCTATCCTCTGAGTAGAGCCACATTAAATCGAGTGGAATGTCGGCTTGTAACATAAACTTACTACCCAAAGAGTATTGAACTGATGGCGTTAATACAAAGTCGAGGCGAGAGTATAGGATGTCGTTTTTGAGTTCGTTAGTAGTAGGGGCAATATCTCCGTTAACGCTGAGGGCATTTAGCGATGACTCCATATGCTCGATATTACCATTTAGCTGTGCTGACAGCATAAAGTTCCAACGCTTTATCTTATAACTTGTTGTAAGATAGTTATTCGTTACAAGTCGCTTGCCATATAGAGTTTGAATAGCATTCGGATAGTCTGCATTGCCACAAACAATATCATCATACAGCATTGGTCGTACCTCGAGTTGTGCAGGCTGCGTGTCGTAGTTTATATCCGAATTAAAATTTAGCACCCACCTATCCCATCTCCTTACTTTAGTGAAGTTGTTGTTAATCGATATTTTGGGCAACTTAAAATATTGAGATACAATGTCTCCATCGTTATCTACTATGCCATAATCTCTATTCCATGTCCCACCAAATGAAATTTTCTCTTGGAGATAGCGCTTATCGGTGTTAGAGAGCAGATTTAGTGTTATATCACACCTATCCACAATATGACTTACTGATGTGCCCTCAGTGATTACTAAAGACGCACTGTCGGGAAGATAATATCTAGTTTGTGACGCTCCATCGGCTTGTTGCAGGTCGTGAATATACCCAGCGTTAATGCTAAGTTCCAAATCTTCTTTGAGTTTGGTGATAGCATTAAGTGACACTGCGTGGATATTGTTATCAAGGTAACGACTCTGCGTAATATTAGGCACCGTCGGATAGTGTACGCCGAGCATTGACGATACACCACCGAAGCCACCGAAGTGCGATGTAAACTCTCGAGATACATCATCTCCAGTATTATTCGTTTTGTAGATGCTTATAGTTTGAAATTTCTTGCCAAAGTACATCGCACTAAGCTCCCCGTTCCACATCCAAGGCTTATAACCACCACCAAGTTGAGCTGTACCATTCCATGTGCCTTTGGCATCCTCCTTTAGGCGTAGGTTAAGGGCAGCTGCTTGTGGCATGGTCATACCTCTGAGTGCCCTTACAGACTCATGGTTTTCGTATAGCTCTACTCGCGCAATATCCCTTGCCTGAATGTTATTTGTTGCGATTCCATATCTGCCACCAAGCATATCCATGCCCTCGATGTAGAGCTTGCTAATAGCAACACCATTATACTTTATATCTCCCGCTTCTCCTACGGTAAGTCCTGGCATTTTACGCAATACATCGCCAATAGAGTGATCCGTAACATTTATAAAGGTGGCTACATTATAGGTAAGGGTATCAGATTGCCGTGATACCGACTCTGCATTTACCACGACCTCTCTAATCTCTAACGCCGAGTATTCAATATTAAAATCTACTCGTTGCGACTTTGCGGTAAT
>JAFYRL010000158.1 GCA_017546975.1 Alistipes sp. | reverse complement strand
GGTGCTAACGCAGGGTTAAGCTCAGTACGGAAGTATGAGCCCTCCATAAAGTATGATGTCTTGAGCTGTGCCGATGCACTCTCGGCAAATAGCATAGCTACAGCGAGCAACGCTCCACAAATAAATCTCTTAGTTTTCATAATATATCGTTTTATTTTCTCTTCAATACAACTCTACCCAAATCTACATTACCGCTGCCCGTAAATCCATATTTGTCAGGCGCTGCGGGGCGGTTAGCCTTATCGGTAATATCTATCGTTAGGCTCTCATACTCGCCACGGTTAAACTCTCCATCAACATCCTCTATACATACAACAAACCTACGGCTTGGCTTAATATGACCAAAGGCGAATATCTGACCGAGGTGGTTTGAGTAGCCCTCACGGCCATCAAACTCACCACCCTCAGGATAGGCATAGATGCCCTGTATTGGCTCGCCTGCCTCATCTACAATCTCAGCCGAGAAGTATAGGCAGTAGTAATCTTCGTAAACCTCATCACAGCCCGACACTACAACAGAGAGAGCTGCGGTCAAAAATAGTATTAACCTCTTCATAACTACTCCTCGTTAGTGTTGTTATTATCCACTTGCTTATGGGTAAGCATAACATCGCCAAGCTCCGCCTTATATGAGCCTTGATACCAGTCACCATCGCCCTTCTGAGTCTGCTTAACCTTATCGGCGATATTAAGCTCCAAGCTCTCAAACTCGCCACCGTTATACTCGCCGTCAACATCGAGAAAGACAACCTCATACTGCTCATCTGGCCACATACTGCCACTTACAGCCTTGATATTGCCGAGATAGTCAGCATAGCCTGTATTATGGTCAAATTGCTGCCCGCTCTTTGTGCGTACCTCGATACCCTGAATTGGGTTACCCGCCTCATCTATAACGCGCGCCGAGAGCGAAAACTCCACATGTGGTGCTCCATACATAGCTACAGGGATACAGCTTGCAGCGCCAACACCCAAGAGCCCCAATATATAGTTAAGTAGTCGCTTCATAATAGATTTGTTTAGTTGTTAGTATGCTGCACAGCCGTAGTCATCAGCCCAGCAGATGCGGCAGTTGCTAAATATACCATTCTCCACAGATACCCTCTCGCCACTCTCTGTAACACCAGTAAAGCAGAACTCTCCAGAGAAGAGGAAACCTCCAGTGTGTACCTTCTTCTTTGTGAAAACTATCCAACCGTCACAAGCATTATAGGTAGTAGTCACAAAGTTATCATCCTTGCAGTCCACAAGGTCAAGGTGTGCGCGTGAGTCATCAAGAAGATATAGAGGATAGACCGTATCAAGCTCAAACTCACCAGCAATATTCTCCAAAGCAAAATATAGACTCACATACTCGCCATCACGATTATAGAGCGTGCGGTCGAGCTTAACACTAAAGGTCTTATCTGCATGAGTGGTTATCTCAGGGTGATCATTACGCTGATATGTGCCCGCATCACTTGCAAAGTATCTGTTGTCGTACTCCCTATGTGAGCCAGAGATTGTTGCAGAAATCTTAGGGTTTGTGCTCGATCCAAATATCAGGGTGAGATCCTGCTGGGTGCATGATGAAGCAACCATTGCAACGGCAACCATTGCGGAAAATAGCTTAATAAACCTTTTCATATACTACACTTGCTATTTATTATCGACTAATTTATCTCCTCCTCAGGTCTTGGCTCATCCTCAACCTTAAGGATATTCACAAAGAAACGCTCAGTTACAGATCTCTCAACCTCAGTCAATAGATTCTTATCCTGCAAGTTCTCATAGTTCACATAGACAATAGCTCTGCCCGCATATCTGCCTACATTGATTGCAATAGGTAGTACGCCATCACCACACTTAACATCATACTTCTCGTACTGCAAAACCTCTACATTGTCAATATCCTTGATTACAACCTCTACTGTTGTCGCAAATTCACAGCTATAACGCAACGAAATAATATCTCCGTTACGCACCTCTGCTTCATGATATTGCTTAGAGATAATCACAAGATTCTGCAACGGATGCTCCCCCTTGGAGCAGCTACTCAATACAAACATGGGTAGCGCCATGCAGACCAATACAGCAAAATAGCCAAGCTTTTTCATAACACCGTTATATTTTAATTTTTACTATTCTCAAATGAGCTAAAAGTCTGAACAACAATAATCATTTGCCCAACAAATACGACAATCCTTGAATTTACCCCTATCAATCAACACCTCTGAGCCATCTTCGGCACGACCCTCAAAGCGAAACTCTCCAGAGAAGAGCATGCCGTCATCATAAGGCCGCCTCGAATTAAAGATTATCCAACCATTAACCGCCTCATATATGGTCTCTTCATAATAGGTTATTTCAAAGCCATAGCCACTATCCTTAGTGCATCTTTCATAAAGTTCGATATCTGCGCGAGCATCACCAAGAAGCGTTAGTGAATAGACCCTGCCAAGCTCAAACTCGTTATCCTCCCTATCCCAATAGAAGCAGATATGTATATCATCGTCATTTTTAGCCGTAAGCCTCCTATCAAGCTTAAAGCTAAATGTGCCATCCTCATGTCTCCTAATCTCAGGATGGTCACAGCTTTTATACGCACCCGCATCGCTCGCAAAGCGCAATCCGTTATAGTTGCGATATGTGCCATATACATCCGCTGAGATATACGAGTTTATATCACGACCCATTATCAAGGCAAACTCACGCTTCTCACATGATACTGCCAATAGACATAGGCACAATATTGCTATGATGTATCGCTTCATATCTACATATCTTCAAAATGAACCTTAACGCTACGCGTTGTCCAAGAGCTGGAATCTGAGAAAAGCTTATCTTTCCATTTTGTAATATAGCTAATACGCACATAACCAGTACCTTGATAGTCGCCAACATTCACTATTATATGCGCTTCGCCATAGCCACGCTTTATCTTAAACTTCTCGCACTGAAGAATCTCATCCGTATCTCCTCTCGCAAAGACAACCTCCACGGTATTATTAAACTCAGTGAGGTACTCAAACTTAAGGTCGTCGCCATTATGCAAGATATGATTATCTACCTTAAGTTGATAGGGGCAGATAATTGTGCAACGCAAGTTATCCTCATCCTCCTCAGTACAACCCACAAAGATTAGTATTGACAATAGTAGACCAAAGAGAATATGAACCTTTGCTCGCATAGACCTATCTCCTCTTCATAACCACGCTCTCCAACACTACATCGGCAACTCCAGTCGCAACTGATGATGCAACCTTATCGGTAATATCAACGCTTACACTATCAAAGACACCTCCGTTATACTCCTCATCAACATCCTCAAAGTGGATGATAAACTTACCTTGCACAGTGCTTAGTTTGCTATATGTTGTGATTCTACCGAGATAGTCTGAGTAGCCCTCACGACCAGCAAACTCGCCACCCTCAGGGTAGGCATGGATACCCTGAATAGGCTCGCCTGCCTCATCTACAACAACAGCACTAAAGTTTACCCAACAGCTCGCCTCAACAAGATTCTCATCCTCAGATCCATCCTTAAGGCTCATCACCACATCACCAAGTTCAGCCTTGTAACCTCCCATATTCCAAGCACCGTCGCCCTCCTCAACTTGTACAAGCTTATCGGCAATGTTAAGTGTGAGCTCTGCAAACTCGCCACCATTAGCCTCGCCATCTACATCAAGAAAGATAAGTTCATTACAGCTACCAGGATGTGCATAGCGAGTATATGCGTCGATATTACCCTGATAATCCGAAAAACCTGTCTTTGAGTCGAAACCTGCTCCATACTTAGTGCGCACCTCTATACCCTCGATTGGGTTACCCTCACTATCTACAACACGCGCCGAAAGATGAAACTCAACAACGGGAGTACCATACATGCATACCTCGCCCCCACCGCCATCAATTTTGTCGCATCCCTGCACACCAAATCCAAGGAGTGCCATGAGATAATAGACCACACGTTTCATAAATTTTTTAGTATTTAATGGGACATCTTTTCGCAAAGTTATGATATTTATATCATTTCTACAACTTATTTATCCATAATTTGTATATTTGTACTCGAAAATTTGTAAAAAATGCTACACCGTTTTAGTCACGATATTTCAAACATTGAGCAGCCCAAGCTCTTCACATGGCCATTTCATTATGTGCCACATCCACTCGCAGTAATTGCTGCCGAGGAGGTACAAGAGTACCTCGCAACACGCACAGAGTGGAGCGCAGAGATAGCCCTTGGTAAAATGTTCGGTGTGCTTATAGTTGAGGTTGCTGGAGGTGAGATAGGTTTTCTTGCCGCCTTTTCAGGCAATCTTGCTCAGAGCAACAATCACGAATACTTCGTTCCTCCTATCTACGACATGCTGCAACCTGGCGACTTCTTCCGTCGTGGCGAGGCCGAGATAACAGCTATAAACCAGCATATTGCAGAGCTAACGAGGGGCGAGGCCTACACCTCGGTAAAGCTAAATTTAGAGCAGACAAAGGCCGATGCCGAGAAGCAACTATCCGAGTTTAAGAGGGTTGTGGCCGAGCGTAAAGCTGAGCGTGACAGACGACGCGCCGAGGGCGAAAATAGCGATATTCTCATCCTTGAGAGTCAGCGAGATAATGCCGATATGCAGCGACTAAAGCGTCTACTCAAAGAGAATATAGCCAAGAGTCAAGAGTCTTTTGATAAGCTAAATACAAAGATTGCAGAGCTAAAACATGAGCGTCAGCAGCGTTCAGCAGCGCTTCAAAATCAGATATTTGAACAATTTCGTATATTGAATGGTCGTGGCGAGATTAAGGACCTATGCGAGCTCTTTGCTCCTACTGCCCAAGGTGTGCCACCTGCTGGTGCGGGAGAGTGTGCAGCGCCAAAGCTCCTTCAATATGCATTCCTAAAAGGCTATAAACCTATCGCCATGGCAGAGTTCTGGCAGGGAGCATCACCACGCGGTGAGGTGCGCCACCACAGAGCCTTCTACCCCGCATGCATAGGTAAGTGCAAGCCTATATTGATGCACATGCTCGAAGGTCTTGATGTAGAGCCAAACCCTCTTGAGGCAATAGCTCCTGCCGAGCCACATATATTGTTTGAGGATAGCGACATAATTGTCATCGACAAGCCATGCGGCATGCTATCGGTAGAGGGTAAATCAGGTGTGAGAAGTGTGGAGCAGTGGGCAAAAGAGAGATACCCCAATATCGACTCCCCTATGATTGTTCACCGACTCGACCAATCAACATCAGGCATTTTGGTATTAGCCAAGGATAAAGAGATACACAAGGCTCTGCAAGAGCAGTTTATAAAACACACTATATCAAAGCGTTATACTGCCATTGTTGAGGGTATTATTACACCTAACGAGGGCAAGATAGAGCTACCTATGCGTCTCGATTATGACAACCGTCCAAGGCAGATAGTGGCCGAGGATGGCAAGAGTGCCATAACTGAGTATCGAGTCATCGCACATGAGAACAACCTCACCCGTGTGGAGTTCACACCTATAACAGGTCGTACACACCAGCTACGCCTACACTCTGCCCACCACAGAGGTCTCAACGCTCCTATCGTGGGAGATAACATCTACGGCAGGGAGTGCAACACCGACCTTAAGGATGGGCATAGACTATGTCTCCACGCCTCGCGCTTGGAGTTCACACACCCAGCAACGGGCGAAAGAATAACTATAAATTCTACACCTGAGTTTTAGAAAAAATCATACCTTTGCACTATAAATTCACTGAGCAGAATGAAAACAACACTCAAATATAGCCGCAGAGAGGCACACGAGGTGTGTTTCGGAGGTGTCAAGATAGGTCGTAACAACCCTATCACCGTGCAGTCTATGACAAATACACCTACTGCTAATGTTGAGCTTAGTGTTGCACAGACTAAGCGCATTGCCGAGGCTGGAGCCGAGATTGTACGCCTAACAGCACAAGGCAAAAAAGAGGGCGAAGCTCTTGCACCTATCATGGAGCGCCTTCATGCCGAGGGTGTCAAGGCTGCCATTGTTGCAGATATTCACTTCACACCAGAGATAGCGATGATTGCTGCCGAGGCAGTGGATAAGGTACGCATAAACCCTGGTAACTTCCGCACCTCAAATGGTGAACTACAGCGACTCATTGATATCTGTCGCAGACGCGGTGTGGCGCTACGCATAGGTGTCAACCACGGCTCACTTGCAAAGCGTATATTTGACGAATATGGCGATACACCTGAGGGCATGGTGGCATCGGCAATGGAGTTCCTGAGAATGTGCCGCGAGGCAGATTTCCACAATGTTGTGGTATCGATGAAGTCGAGCAACACTCGCGTCATGGTACACGCCTACCGTCTGCTTGTTGAGGCGATGGCAAGTGAGGGTATGACCTACCCGCTACACTTGGGCGTTACCGAGGCGGGCGATGGCATTGAGGGTCGCATAAAGAGCGCTGTAGGCATAGGTGCTCTCCTTGCTGATGGCATAGGCGACACCCTACGCGTATCACTCACCGAGGAGCCAGAGAATGAGGTGCCTGTGGGTCGCATCATCGTAGATTACTTTGCCAACCGCAAGGGTGAGTTTGAGGTTAAGGATAATGACAATTATTCACCTACATCATTCCGCCCACGCACAACAGCAAAGCCTATAGTTCACAGCGAGATAACTGCCGAGTATGAGGTATTGGAGGCCACATCCACAAACCCTACACATGAGTGGCGTGCTGCCATACTCAACAGAGAGGACAACACACCTATAGTGCTACGCCGCCACTATACGGAGAGTAGCAAAGAGCTCGTTGCTATATACGCAGCGTTGGATATGGGACAGCTCCTTATAGATGGTCTTGCAGATGGTGTTTGGGTAGATGCTCCAGCACTAAGCGACAAGGAGATAGAGGATATAGAGCTCATGCTCTTGCAAGCATCACGCCTACGCTTCTCACGCACAGAGTATATCGCCTGCCCAAGTTGTGGTCGCACACTCTACGATATACAATCTACATTGGCAAAAATCAAGGAGCGCACCTCACACCTCAAAGATCTCAAAATCGGTGTTATGGGTTGCATAGTTAATGGTCCTGGCGAGATGGCAGATGCTGACTACGGCTATGTCGGTTCAGCACCAGAGCATATAACCCTATATCGTGGCCGCGAGATTGTGGAGCGTAACATCCACCAGAGCGAGGCTCTTGACCACCTTATCGAGATTATTAAGCGTGACGGTCGCTGGCATGACCCTGAGTAGACAATATGTCGATGAAATCGTATAAGGCGCGTGGTGTGGTGCTAAACACCATCAAATATGGCGACAAGGGGGTTATCGTGAATATGCTCACCGATACCGCGGGTCGCCAAAGCTACATGGTGCAGGGCATTCGCCCCACAGCTAAGGGGTCGAAGATGGCACTTCTACAGCCAATGTTTGCTGTTGAGTTCGAAGGTCTTAGCTCATCGAAAATGACCATGCACCGCATGAAGGACTTAGTGCCAGGCATGGTGCTACAAAACACTCCCTTCGATGTGCGTAAATCTACGATGGCACTCTTCATGGCCGAGGTGCTATACCGCCTAATCAAAGATAGCGAGCCAGCACACGACCTCTTTGAGTTTGTGTGGGCATCGGTAGGTGCGTTGGATGCGTTGGAGGAGGGCATCGCCAACTTCCACCTATGGTTTCTTGCCAACCTGAGTCGCCCCTTAGGCTTCTCGCCTGACAACGAATATAGGGATGGCGCTTGGTTGGATATACGCGATGGTCACTTTACACCACACGCACTTATTCCAAGCATGGCTCTAACGCCCGAAAATGCCCGCATCCTCCACGATATGTTGGAGTGTGATGTGCGCTACTTAGGCGAGATAGGCCTAAACCGCACAGAGCGCGCTGAGTTCCTCGATGCCATGCTCCGCTACTATGCCTATCACCTCGATGCAATCCACTCCGTGGAGTCACTAAAAATACTTAGAGAGGTCTTTTAGACTATATATACCATCCATATTGTGGTGAAGTTCACACTTTTTAACTATCTTTGTCATTTGTGAAGACCGAATTTTACATAGCACAACGACTATCCAAGCGTGAGGAGGGTAACAAAGCAGGCGTTATGGAGCGTGTGGCGGTGGTAGCTACAGCCGTAAGCCTTGCGGTAATCATCATCACTCTATCTGTTGTTGTGGGCTTCAAGCAGAACCTTGGAGAGCTTATCTCTGGAGCTGCCGCCGATGTAACAATCACTGCACCACAGAGCCACGGCATAGTATCGAGCGTGGGACTGACAGAGAGCGAAGCCCTCGACTCCCTACTCACAGATAGCCGCATAGTGCGTATGAGCCGCTTCACAAATAAGGAGGGTGTGCTTAAGAACGATGATAACATCGTGGGTGTACTGCTCAAGGGTGTGGATAGTCTCTACGACAGTAGCTTCTACAAGGAGCGATTGGTGGAGGGCACCTTCCCCGACCTCAGTGCTGAGCCACGCAAAAAAGAGATACTCCTCTCCAAGCGCATAGCCCTCAAGATGGATATAACGGTGGGCGACCGTGTGGAGATGGTCTTCATTGATGAGAAGAGTGGCGTGTTGCGCGACCGCTTCACCCTATCGGGAACATACCACACAGGTGTCGACTTCCTCGACAACAATTACGCCATAACAGATATGCGTAATGTTGCACGCCTCTATGGTGGCGATATGCTCACGGGCTACGATATATGGCTTAGCGAGGGTAGCGATGCTGAGGTATTTGCCGAGGATATGGATAATGCGCTTCTGGAGCTATACTTCACCGATGGCATACTTGCCGAGGCGTACTCCATGCAGCGTCTCTTCCCACATGTGTTTGGATGGTTAGCAACGCACGATGTCACAGCCTTAGCCGTAGTGATAATAATGCTTATTGTGGCGCTGCTCAACATAACAACATCGCTGCTTATCATCGTCATGGAGCGACAGCGTATGATTGGCGTGTTGCGTGCTTTGGGTATGCATCGCGGCTCGGTGATACGAATATTCCTATTCCGCGCGTTATTTGTCTTAGGACGCGGCATGGCGTGGGGCATAGCCATAGGCCTTATGTTGGTCTTTGTGCAACACACATGGGCGATAATACCTCTACCACCAGAAGGCTACCTATTGGATGCCGTTCCTGCAGCAATATGCTGGGGATGGTGGATATTAGCAATAGTGGGCATAGTGATAGCTACGGTTATCTTTATGCTTATACCAGCAACATTCTCAACACGCATATCTCCATCGGTGATTATGCGCTATGAATAGAAGATATGAAACCTTACAACGAAGAACAGAGTAAAAAGGAGCAGGTGGAGAAGATGTTTGATAACATCGCACCTACATACGACAAGCTTAACCATATCATGTCGCTCAACATCGACCGCATGTGGCGTCGCCGTGTTATGCGTATCGTGCGCCGCTCTAAGGCACACAAGATTATGGATGTAGCAACAGGTACTGGAGACCTCGCCATAGCCATGGCTAAGCGAGTAGATCGCACACAGATTCTCGGCATAGACCTCTCGGAGGAGATGCTCGCTGTGGCACGCCGCAAGATTGAGAAGCAGGGCTTGGAGGAGCGTATAATGCTCGAAAAGGGCGATGCCGAGAACCTACACATGGTAGCATCCAATAGTGTAGATGCCGTTACGGTAGCCTTTGGTGTGCGTAACTTCGAGAATATCGAGCGTGGCCTTAGTGAGCTATACCGCACACTTAAGCCTGGTGGTAAGTTGGTGGTCTTGGAGTTCTCAATGCCTAAAAACCGCATTATACGCTGGATATATAGCCAGTATGCCCACAGACTACTACCACGCATCGGTGGCATGATATCTAAGGATAAGCAGGCATATACCTACCTTCCCGACTCTGTCGAGGAGTTCCCAGCACCTGAGCGCTTTGCCGATATGCTTCGCGGAGTGGGCTTCTGCAGGGTCAAGGTGCGCTCACAGAGCTTCGGCATAGCATATATCTACATCGCAACAAAGTAGTATAATGAAGAGCCTGAGATACGCCATACTCCTCATTACCCTACTCCTCACCGCACCACGAAGCATGGCACAGAGTGTTGAGTTAAAGGGCTTTGAGCGCGTGACACACCTATCAACCTCTGGAGCAAACCTCTGGGTCGAGGTAGAGAATAGTGGTTGCTGGCGTATGGTTGTCAAGGAGGCAGAGGTCGATATTCTCGTTAAAGGCACACCACGACTGACCATAACCCTAAGAGATAGGGTTGTAGTACCTCGCAAGAGTTGTTCTGAAGTGCTGATACCCCTACGCTTCACCTCACGCTCTATGTTCTCATTCGCGGGACTTATAGCACGCATGGCGATAGGCGATAGAGATGATATAACGGTGAACTACCGCATCAAGGCGGGCACACCTATATTCAAACGAAAATTTGCTGAGAGTGGCGTACCGCTAAACAGACTTTTGGGACTCATAGCATTGCCTGATAAGGAGATAGAGAGTCTAAATATGTTGATGAAATAGTATATATTTATGAGATATTTTCTTTGTATTATTGCACTATGTGCAAGCCTTTGTGCCTCGGCACAGAACATCGAGAGAGTAAAGCATGAGTTGCTTAAAACCTCAATCGAGGGTAGCAGCGTTAATGTTATGGATGATGACGGCACAAAGAGTGCTGTGCGAGCAGTTGAGGCACAGCGCCGCAACAAGGAGGTCAACGGCTACCGCATTGTTATCTTCTCGAATAATGGCCAGTATGCGAGTGATAACGCCGATAAGGTGCTCAGTGAGTTTAAGTCGCTATATCCACATATCAACGCCTACCTTGTCTACGAGAGTCCATACTTCAAGGTGTCTGTAGGCGACTGCTTATCTATGGAGGAGGCACAGATTCTTATGGCTAAGATTTTACCTAACTACCCTAAGGCCTTTCCTCGCCGCGAGAGCATACGAATTGAAGCTCTGACTACACCTTTAACCACACCTGTTGAGGCGGCTGATAGCCTTATGGTGGAGTTGCCACTTTTGGAATAATTGTCACAAAAGATAGATTTTTGTTCAAAAAGTTGGATAAACAGAATATATTGACTATTTTTGTAGGGTAAAAAAATCAATTAACTAAAAAAACTAAGTAACTATGAAGAAGTTTTTTATGTTTGCAGTAATGTTTGCTGCTGTAGCAATGGTATCATGTGGTGGTCAGAATAAGAAGGCTAAGGACGCAGAGCAGGCTGCAACAGAGTGCTGCGCTGAGTGCTGTGCTGAGGAGGCTGCAGAGGTAGTTGAGTGCTGCGAGGAGTGCACTGAGAAGAAGGAGTGCTGCGGTTCTGAGAAGTGCGCTGAGTGCCCAGAGAAGAAGGAGTGCTGCAAGGCTGAGTGCGCTGAGGCTCAGGCTGAGGAGTGCTGCTGCGAGGAGTGTGAGAAGTAATTTATTTACACTCAAAAACATGAATGAGAGTGAATAAAAAGTGTATTTTGTCGTTACGCTTGCCCTCAAAATGCTCATTTACGCAAAGTAAACTCCGCTTTTTCGGGCTTCGCAAGCCTAAAACTACATCTTTTTATTCACTCTCATAGGTTATGGGGCTGGCTAAAAGTAACTTAGCCAGCCCCATTTGTTTTGGATAATAAACATCAACATTTTATTACTCCATTAAAAGCTCACTAACCTCTACCAATTATAATCCTCCTGGTCTGCACCATTACGATAACTCTTGTATCCCTCCTCTATTGGAGTATCCTCATAGTGGATTTCGAACATATTACCACCTAATACCTCATCCTCACCATAATAGTCCAATGTGAATACTGTCTGCTTCAATCTATAGAAATAGGCACCAAATGACTTCCAATCTACAGTTGTACCATCATCTTTTTTCCAGAAAAAGTCGAAACTCATACTTTGTTTAGTCTCCGACAAGTCGTCTTTTGTGTACCAAAAATTTGATGGTCCATCCATATACGCATAAGTCTTCTCTAAGACTCTATTTTCAGGAGTAAATGTGTATTTATAATCTAATGTTGAGAGTGTTATCTTGCCATTATCAAGGTAATCACCAACAATAACCTTTATACCAAATGCCATGCGCTTCAAATAGATAGATAGCGTAACACCATCCTCTGTAGGTATATAATCACCAACTCGTCCGTAATAGAAATCTACATTCTCAGGATAGGTATATTCTTTTCCATCTTTTGCTTTGAAGTATTGATCCCAACGAATAGATGTTACACCACTATATGTACCTATAAAATATCTATCAGAGGCATAAGTAAACTCATTTGTTAGCTGTGTTACAGACTCTGAAGATGCTCCATTATACTTATTATGACCTCTAAAAGGCTTATCATAACCCAAGTAGTAGTTTTGGTCAACAAGAATAGAGTCGCAAAATACCTTATCCTTACCATCGTCAACCATCCACACCTCGAAGATATACTTATAGTTCTCAGTAACCTCTATCTCTACATCCTCAAAGCTATCGAATAGACCGTAAGCATAGCGCTCATAGCTTCCGGTGGTTGCAGGCTTATGCCATACCTGAATACCATAGAGGTCACGATCGTCTGGTGTAAAGCGTGTAAGAGGGTTGTACTGAGCATCAGTCTCACCTGTTGAGCGGAGTTTGATGGTCATCTTCTTAGGCTCTTGGTTAGGAGTTGTTGGAGTGTCGTTCTCGCACGATGCAGCACCGAGCGCAAGAGCGAAGAGAGCAAAAAGTAGATGTTTTGCCTTCATAACTGTGTTTGTTTGTGTACCGTAGCATCTCCTATGCGGTGGTTATAAACAAAGAAAGTGTGGAGATGCTCGTTTATCTGAAAATAGGCATTTGGCGTGGCCCTACGGAAATAAACAATACTCCACACCTGTACAGTATGTGGAGTAGGCACAGAACGTGCCGACATAGCATACCAATACAAGTGATGTAAGCATTCGTTATCCTTCCGTTAAAATCGCCAAATTTCATTTTCAAGGATTAGCGAAACACTTTCACTAATAAATATGTCTGCCGAGGGCGCACCCTTGACATTACAAAAATAGGAATAACTTTTCTATTCGCCAAGAGTTTAGCGAAAATTT
>JAFYRL010000157.1 GCA_017546975.1 Alistipes sp. | reverse complement strand
TCAGAATGAGATATGCCACGTATATTGCGGCGATGTCCGTATGATGGCTGAGGTCATCAAGGTCATAGGCGATGAGGCCTATGTGCAGGTTTACGATAGTACGCGCGGTTTGAAGATTGGTGATAAGGTGGAGTTCGAGGGTCATATGCTTGAGGCTACACTTGCACCAGGCCTTCTCTCTCGTAACTACGATGGTCTTCAGAACGACTTGGAGAAGATGGATGGTTTGTTCATCAACCGTGGTTCTATTACTGACCCAATCGACTTCGATGCTAAGTGGGACTTCACTCCACTTGCTAAGGCTGGCGATAAGGTATCGGCTGGTGACTGGCTCGGTGAGGTTAAGGAGCAGTGGGTGATGCACAAGATTATGGTGCCTTTCGTAATGCAGGGTAACTATACCGTAAAGAGCGTTGTTGCGGCTGGTACATATAAGGTAACAGATACTATCGCTGTTGTTACTGACTCTGACAATAACGAGTATAATATTACAATGGTACAGAAGTGGCCAGTGAAGCAGGCTATCCGTTGCTTTACCGATAAGCCACGTCCATCACGCGTAATGGAGACAGGTGTTCGTGCTATCGACACATTCAACCCACTTGCTGAGGGTGGTACAGGTTTTATCCCTGGCCCATTCGGTGCTGGTAAGACTGTGCTTCAGCACGCTATCTCTAAGCAGGCAGATGCCGATGTTATCATCATCGTAGCTTGTGGTGAGCGTGCAAATGAGGTTGTGGAGATCTTTGCCGAGTTCCCAGAGTTGGTTGACCCACGTACTGGTCATAAGCTTATGGAGCGTACAATCATCATCTGTAATACATCTAATATGCCAGTAGCAGCGCGTGAGGCATCTGTATATACAGGTATGACCATCGGTGAGTACTACCGTTCAATGGGATTGAAGGTATTGGTAATGGCGGACTCTACATCTCGTTGGGCTCAGGCTTTGCGTGAGATGTCTAACCGTTTGGAGGAGCTTCCAGGTCAGGATGCCTTCCCTATGGACCTTTCAGCTGTTATCTCTAACTTCTACTCTCGTGCAGGTCTTGTGAAGCTAAACAATGGTCACACAGGTTCTGTAACATTCCTTGGTACTGTATCTCCTGCGGGTGGTAACCTTAAGGAGCCTGTAACCGAGTCTACAAAGAAGGCAGCACGTTGCTTCTACGCCCTCTCACAGGGTCGTGCCGATTCTAAGCGTTACCCAGCTATCGATCCACTTGACTCATACTCTAAGTATTTGGAGTACCCTGAGGTTGTGGAGTACCTTGATGAGCATATCGAGAAGAACTGGGTAGAGTCAGTATATGCAGGTAAGACTATCATGCAGCGTGGTAAGGAGGCTAACGACCAGATCAACATCTTGGGTGATGATGGTGTACCTGTAGAGTACCACGAGCGTTTCTGGAAGAGTGAGTTGTTGGACTCTGTAATTTTGCAGCAGGATGCCTTCGATAACATCGATGCTAACTGTCCTATTGAGCGTCAGAAGATGATGTACAATATGGTGTTGGATATCTGCCGCAAGAAGTTCGACTTCGCTATTTTCGATGAGTGTTCTAAGTTCTTCAAGGAGCTTATCTACTTGTTCCGTCAGATGAACTACTCAGAGTGGAAGTCTGAGCAGTTTGATAATTTCCGCTCTCAGATTGAGGCTTTGGTAAATAGTAAACTTGCAAAATAAGGGGAGTATATTATGACAACAAAAGCATTTCAGAAAGTATATACTAAGATTGATAATATCACCAAGGCTACCATCACACTTCGTGCAACAGGTGTAGGTAACGACGAGCTTGCTACCGTAGGTGGTCGTTTGGCTCAGGTGGTAAAGATTATGGGTGATAAAGTAACCCTTCAGGTGTTTGCAGGTACTGAGGGTCTTGCAACCAACTCAGAGGTTGTGTTCCACGGTGAGCCTCCTGTATTGCGCGTATCAGATGCCTTGGCAGGTCGCTTCTTCAACGCTTACGGTGAGCCACTCGAGGGCGGTGAGCAGATTGAGGGAGAGGCACGCGAGATTGGTGGTCCTACTGTAAACCCATTCCGTCGTATCCAGCCATCTGAGCTTATCGCTACAGGTATTGCGGGTATCGACCTTAACAACACCATCGTATCTGGTCAGAAGATTCCATTCTTCGCCGATCCTGATCAGCCATACAACGCCGTTATGGCGAACGTGGCGCTTCGTGCTAAGGCCGATAAGATTATCCTTGGTGGTATGGGTCTTACAAACGATGACTTCCTCTATTTTAAGCAGGTATTTGAGAACGCCGGTGCTTTGGATCGTATCGTATCATTTGTGAACACTACCGATAACCCTCCTGTAGAGCGTCTTCTTGTTCCAGATATGGCGCTTACAGCTGCTGAGTACTTCGCAGTAGATAAGGGTGAGAAGGTGTTGGTACTTTTGACCGATATGACCCTTTACGCCGATGCTCTTGCTATTGTGTCTAACCGTATGGATCAGATTCCTTCGAAGGACTCTATGCCAGGTTCTTTGTACTCTGACCTTGCTAAGATCTACGAGAAGGCGGTGCAGTTGCCTAACGGTGGTTCAATCACTATTATCGCCG
>JAFYRL010000156.1 GCA_017546975.1 Alistipes sp. | reverse complement strand
CTTCGCTATCCTTAAAAAGCCAAAGGCTTTCACCATTACTAATTACTAATTCCTAATTACTAATTAAAAAAGGAGTTGCCCCGAAAGACAACTCCTATTATTATATAAGGTATAACCTTAGATTACTTAATGTTTGGAAGCTCCATGCCGTAGCCCTTCTTCTTATCCTCGCGCTTGAGCAACATGCCGATGAAGAGTGCGATAACGCCGAATGATGAGAAGATAACCATAGGTGTAGTGTAACCGCCTGTAGCATCGAGTACCTTACCAATTACGATTGGCACGAGCAACAAGCCCCAGTTCTGAATCCAGAAGATTACGCAGTATGCTGAGCCAAGGATACGCTCGTCGATAATCTTTGGTACTGATGGCCACAACGCTGCAGGTACCAATGAGAATGATACACCAAGGATAGCGATGATAGCTACAGCCAACACCTTAGATGGGAATGCTGGAAGTAGGAATGCGAAGCTTAGGTGGCAAGCAATCATGATGAGTGAGCCAATCATAAGCATAGAGGCAGCCTTACCCTTACGGTCGATGAATGCACCAAGGAATGGAGTAAGACACATAGCAAGGATAGGGAAGCAGCTGAAGAGCTGTGCACCGTTAGTGATGCCAAGAGTCTTATCCAAGAAGTCTGGAGCGTAACGCTGGAATGGGAAGATTGCAGAGTAGTACAATACGCAAAGCAATGCTACCAACCAGAACATCTTGCTTGTGAAGATCTTGCCAAGGTCGCTGAACTTGAACTCCTCCTCAGATGCCTCCTTAGTAAGCTCGCCTGCAGCCTCAAGCTGCTTGTCGAACTTGCGGTCCATAAGCACGAAGATGAAGTAGAAGATAAGACCAATCATGAGCAATACAGCGCCAAATGCTACAGGTGCTGATACTGAGTCGTTGAATGACTTAGATACCATAGGTGATAGCCACATAGCTGCGAATACGCCAAGACGAGCGATAGACATCTCAAGACCCATAGCCATAGCCATCTCCTTGCCCTTGAACCACTTAGCGATAGACTTAGATACTGTAGTACCTGCCATCTCGCAACCGCAACCAAAGATCATGAAGCCAAAGCATGAGAGCTTTGCAGATGCTGGAAGTGCTACCCACCATGAGCCAAGCCATGCCTCAAGGCCTGTGCCTACGAACATCTCGCTCATAGCGTAGAACTTGATACAAGCACCGATAACCATCAACGATGCAGACAAAAGACCTGTAAAGCGAATACCCATCTTATCGAGGATGATACCTGCGAAGATGAGGAAGAAGCAGAATACATTGAGGAAGTACTCTGAAGCAGCGTAAGTACCGAAGGTACTGCTATCCCAGTTAAGGGTTGTGTCGAGAAGCTCCTTAAGTGGAGAGAGCATGTCTACGAACATGTAGGCGAAGAACATCATCAACGAGATGAGAATCAACGCCGACCAGCGTACAAACGCCGAGTCGTTCATCTTTCTTTGAATAGTTTGAGTCATAATAAAAAGTTTTATAGGTTAATAAAATGTTATTTTTCTAATTATGCTGTCCAATGTTAAAGTGTTTGAGCGTTTCGTATGCCATCTCGATGCCGAGCTCACCCGCCTTGGAGAGGTCTAAGCATCCCTTGCGCGTATCCTTCATAAGTATCTGCACAAGGCCACGGTTGTAGTAAGCCTCGCCCATATTTGGCTCAAGGCTTATCGCCTTGGTGTAGTCCTCGTATGCCTCTGGGAGCTTACCCGATATAGCCATGAGGTTACCTCTGTTGAAGTATGCCTCGGCAAAGTCTGGGTAGAGCTTCAAGGCTTTGTTTATGTCGTCAATGGCCTCATCGTAGCTGTATGTGCGTGTTGCAGAGCTGTTTAGTCGCTTCGATGGGTCGGAGTCGAGAGTTATGCTCTGGTAGGAGTTATCTATCGACGATATAAAGTCTATCATCTCGGCGCGTGTAGTTGCGCGGTTGAGGTAGAGGAACGGATTTGCGGGGTTAAGCTGTATCGCCTCGCCGTAGGTATTCACAGCGCTGGTGTACTGCTTGATAAGTGACTGACTTATACCTCGCTCAAATATCTGCTCCCATGTAGGCTCAGCACAACTCTTTAGCTCCTTAGCCATGCGGCGGTCCATAGCTATAAGCGAGTCGGGGTTGATATTGCTCTGTCGGCAGTCGAGACGCACAAGGTTATTGCCGAGACGCTCCACGAAGTCTCTCACGCGCTGTGTACCTATGCGGCGTGGTCGGCGGTCCACCTTTGTGCTATCCTCCTCAAGGAGCGTAAAGCGATACATAGGTATCAGCGTCAAGGCGTTGCCCGCCTCTGAGAATGTCGATGTTATGCGCTGGAAGTCGCGCTCCATAAGTCGGCTATCGAAGGATAGAAGCTTATCGAAACGCTGTGTGGTGTCGGCATATATCGAGTATGTCGAGTCCTTAAGGCGCTTGCGGTATGCCGCAATCTTACGCTCAGCGATACGCTCGTCACTCTCTGCGCCCTTGATATCGCGGTTAGCACGGCGCAAGGCGCTACGACCGAGGTAGGCGTTTGCGAAGTCGGGGTATAGCTCTATGGCGTGTGTGTAGTCCGCAATGGCGGCATCTAAGTCGCCGAGGCGTGTGTGAAGTATCGCACGGTTGTAGTAGAGAAGTACATTCTCTGGCGCGAGCATCGCCACGCTGTTGAAGTCCTCCAAGGCGCGGTTATAGTCGCCTATATCTATGCGTACTATGGCGCGGTTGAAGTAGCCGAGGGCATTTGTCGAGTCGAGCTCTATGACCTTATCAAAGTCTCGGAGCGATGCCATGGGGCGGTGTAGGTAGTTGTTGGCTAAGGCACGATTGAAGAGTCCAGGGATGTAGTTGCTATCGCACTTAACAGCCATATCGAAGTCCTCATGTGCCTCCACAAACCTATCCTCAGCCATATAGAGCGCACCACGACGATTGTAGCTCTCAGGCTCCTCGCGGTTGGTGCGTATCGCTTGGTTGTAGTTCTCGTATGCGCTGGCTGTATCCTTAAGGTAGAGATAGGATGTGCCACGATTTAGGTATGCCGCTACATGGCGCTTTTCGTAGCGTATATACTTGTCAAAGTCGGATATTGCCTCCTCGAACTGCTGATTTAGTAGTCGTGTTACGCCACGGCTGTAGTATGGGTCGGGTAGGTCGGGGCGTAGCTCTATGGCCTGCTGAAAGTCGTTCAGCGCATCGTCATAGTTGCCCAGACGAGTGCGTGTTATGGCGCGATAGTAGAAGGCACCCGTAAATACAGGGTTTAGCTCTACGGCCAACGAGAAGTCAGCATCGGCGCCAAGCAGGTCATCCATGTTGTACTTGGCAATACCGCGTAGGAAGTAGGCGTCGAAGTTGCGCTCATCCTGACGGATAAGCACATTGAGAATATCTATCGCCTCGCGGTACTTGTTATCTACCATACACTGCTGTCCAACCCAATAGATATAGTTACGGTTGTACTGCGCAACACCCTTTAGGGGCATCACGCAGAGCAGGACATAGAGTATGACGATAACAACACGCTTCATTCCCTATACTAACGCAAGATTACTCAAGTTCGTATCCGAAACGCTTAAGTTGGCTATCGTTATTTCGCCAATCCTCCTGCACCTTGACATATAGCTCAAGGAATACCTTCTTGCCGAGGAATGCCTCAAGGTCGTGGCGTGCAGCCTGACCCACCTTCTTGAGTTTCTCTCCCTTGTGGCCGATGACGATACCCTTCTGTGAGTTGCGGGCAACATAGATAGTTGCCGATATACGGTCGATTGTAGGCTCCTCCTTGTACGCCTCGATGCCAATCTCACAAGAGTATGGAATCTCCTTGTCGTAGTTTAGGAGTATCTTCTCGCGGATAATCTCCGAAGCGAAGAAACGCAATGTCTTGTCCGTAAGCGTATCCTTTGGATAGAAGGCCTCGCCCTCAGGCAAGCGCTCAAGGATAAGGTTAAATACTCCCTCGACATTGAAGTTCTCCTTAGCCGAGCATGGTGCGATAATGGCATTTGGGAGCAGTGCTTGCCACTTCTCCACAAGAGCTGTTAGCTTCTCAGGTGTTGTGAGGTCCACCTTGTTGATAACCACGATAGTAGGTATTCCCGAGAGGTTTACCTTCTCGATAATCTCTGCTGAGCGGTCGCTATCCTCCACGGTGTCAGTGACATAGAGCAATACATCGGCATCTGTTATTGCGCCACGCACAAACTTCATCATCTTCTCCTGAAGCTTGTAGTTAGGCTTAAGAATACCTGGGGTGTCGGAGTAAACGATTTGGAAGTCCTCGCCATTGACGATACCCATAATTCTGTGGCGTGTAGTCTGCGCCTTAGATGTGATTATCGACAGCTTTTCGCCAACGAGCTGATTCATAAGTGTCGACTTACCCACATTAGGATTGCCGATAATATTTACAAAGCCACTTCTATGTGCCATAATAAATTACTAATTGGTTAATATATTTGGGCAAAGGTAGTAATTTTTACCGAGAGGCGAATAAATATCGTAGATATTTTTCGTTTTGGGGCGGTTGAGAATGGAAAAGAGAGGGGCTCCCAGGAGGGCAAGACCCTGCAAGAGATTGCCGACGCATTGGGGTATAAGAATAGGTCGTCAGTCTTTAGCTTGATAAAGAACAAAGATGAGTAGAGTGTCCGTTTGCTTGTTCGCTTGTTTGTTTGTTCGTTTTCCTATGGTTTCGAACAAACAAACAAACTTACAAATAAATAGAAGTATCAGTATGAATAGTGAGATGAGTTCTGATGAGTTATAATGAGTTCTTATGGGTTCTGATGATTTTTCGTTGATAGCGCCTATTCATCGGAACCCATTGTAACCCATAGTAACCCATTTGAACCCACCGACTGCGCACTTAAAATAATATATCAGTGAGAAAGTAGGTAAGTGTAATCGCCTTGATAAGTGTGGTTATCACTACACACCAAGAGAGTATTTTAGTGATAATCCATGGTTGAGAGATGATAGTTGTTTGTTTGTTCGAAACCATAGGAAAACGAACAAACAAACAAACGAACATCTCGTTCAAGAGCCTCCCAAGCCCGCAGGGTTGCTGCCGAGGTGGCTTATGGAGCAGAGCCTTGCCAAGGAGTGCAACTACAAGGTGTGGTTTAGAGTGATTTTTTTTTGTCGTTTGTGAAACAAATATGACCCACCTTGCGTATATAGTGCGATATAAAGGAATAGAAGTTGTAAGAATAGACAGATTTTTATGCGTCAATTAAAAATTACTAAGTCGATTACCAACCGCGAGAGTGCGTCGTTGGATAAGTATTTGCAGGAGATTGGTAAGGAGGAGCTTATCTCTGTTGAGGAGGAGGTAGAACTTGCCCAAAGAATCAGAAAGGGCGATAAGGAGGCTCTCGAGAAGCTTACTAAGGCAAATCTACGATTTGTGGTATCTGTAGCTAAGCAGTATCAGAATCAGGGTCTTAGCCTTCCTGACCTTATCAACGAGGGTAACCTTGGTCTTATCAAGGCTGCAGAGAAGTTCGATGAGACTCGTGGTTTTAAGTTTATCTCATACGCCGTATGGTGGATTCGTCAGTCTATTCTTCAGGCCCTCGCAGAGCAGTCGCGTATCGTGCGCTTGCCACTTAACCAGGTGGGCTCACTAAATAAGATTAACAAGGCTTTTGCACGCTTCGAGCAGGAGCATGAGCGTACACCATCTGCTGATGAGCTTGCTAACGAGCTTGAGATTCCTAGGGAGAAGGTTACAGATACCTTGCGTGTGGCAGGTCGCCATATCTCTGTAGATGCTCCATTTGCTGACGGTGAGGATAACAGCTTGTTGGATGTCTTGGTAAATAGCGACTCTCCAAATGCTGACCGTGGCCTTATCAACGAGTCTTTGGCAAAAGAGGTGGAGCGCGCCTTGGAGATACTTACTGACCGTGAGCGCGATATCATCCGCTACTTCTTCGGCATCGGCTGCTCGGAGATGACCCTCGAGGAGATTGGTGAGAAGTTCGACCTTACTCGTGAGCGTGTGCGTCAGATCAAGGAGAAGGCTATCCGCAAGCTCCGCCAGTCATCACGCAGCAACTTGCTTAAGTCGTACTTGGGATAAGCCTGGCTTATTTAAGATAAAAAATGAGGATGTCTCCACTCGGAAACATCCTCATTCTTTTGTTTGTATATGTTTAGTACTGCTCCTTCTCGTTAGGGAAATCGCAGCTCTTAACATCATCAACATAGTGACCTATAGCCTCCGAAATGGCTGTGCCAAGGTCGGCATAGCGGCGTAGG
>JAFYRL010000155.1 GCA_017546975.1 Alistipes sp. | reverse complement strand
TTGTTAAAATTACTTAATCTCACGGTGTAAAGTTACTCGCTTCAAGTAAGGATTGTACTTCTTACGCTCCAAACGGTCAGGAGTATTCTTCTTGTTCTTAGTGGTGATGTAGCGAGACATACCTGCAACGCCGCTCTCCTTCTGCTCTGTGCACTCAAGGATCACCTGTACTCTGTTACCTTTCTTTGCCATTGTCTGTTAGCTTTTTTTAGTAAACCTTCTTTGCGGCCTTTGCGTCACGAAGTGCTGCAGTAAGACCCTTCTTGTTAATTGTCTTGATTCCGGCTGCTGAAACCTTCAATGTGATCCAGCGACCCTCCTCCTCCGACCAGAAACGCTTTGTTCTCAAGTTAGGTGAGAATGTGCGCTTGCTGCGGATGTGCGAGTGAGAAACATTGTTACCCACCATCGCTACCTTGCCAGTGATTTCACAAACTTTCATTGTACTTATTCTTTTAACTTAGTGCCACCGTGGCACAAAAGCGCACAAAGATACACAAATTTTCTCAATCTGCAATACCTCTGTGCGCAATTTTTTACCTTTATATATAATACGAAATCTTAGAACTTTAGCTTTAACTCGTATGGTCTACCTCCAGAGCAAACTTTCAATGTGTGTTCGCCCTTATCAAGGATGCGATACCAAATGTAGCTATGGGCCTTTTCGTTGACCTGTGTAATATCGCCTGAGGGTCTATATAGTTCAGCCTGCATGGCATTTGGAGACTCTAGGAATATTACATTTTGCTCCTTATCGTAGTGGAAGATTAGGGTTTCGGCAACCTCCTCAGGTGTGGCACATAGAAGAATTTCATCTTCTGCAAAGCCTCCCCAGGCTCTTATCCATACCCACTCGTCGCTATCGTCGCTCTTGAAGAATGCTCGAATAGTATCACCCTCCTCGATAGGGTCGTTTATTGTTGCTCCCTCATCGGTTTGGAGACCCCATAATGATCCGATAATAAAGCCCTCTTCCTCCCATCTATAGATGAGCTTTTTCCACTCTCCATCTTTGTTGCAGTGAACAAGAGCAAACGAACCATTGAACACACGACCACCGACATTGTTAAGCGCGCCAAGGTAGGCGTAGAATGGCTCGCCAACGACATACTCTTTAGCCGTACTAAAGATACCATACCATGATGCTGTGTCGTCAAAATACTGAGTTAGGATTATATTGTCGTGATATTTCGTAGAGCCATTCTTGTCTGGAACAAGATAGAAAATAGCTGCCTGTCGGGCGTAGTAATCTATAATAGGTAGGAGATACCAGGCGTTGGCAGAGCCTCCCCAACCATAGTTGATATGGAAGTAGTCGCCAGAGTATCCATCGATTACAAAAGCGTGACCACCGTTATTACTACCACCTGAGTAGTAGGTAGGACCACACTTGCGAAGGTTCTCTCGCATCATTTCGTTCCATGTAGCATTACCGTAGTTATCCTTACAGAGAAGCTGTGCCTCTTTAGAGTATTTGAAGTAGTTGCTAAACGCATGAACATTGTTGAATGCCGAAGCACCAGACTCGGTGTAGTGGTAACTCATATAGATTGCAGTACCCATATCCTTCATAAGGGCTGCTACAGCGTTGCCCTGCTCCTCAGAGTAGCCATTGTTGTAGTCGAGGAGCATATTATCGTAGTCGTAAGCTCTGCCGAGGGTGTTTGATGGCACTGTTCGTAACACATCGTTTCTATCGTAATAGTTATACTCAGGTGTTGTGCCAACACCGTAATCTGGCCAACGGTTGTAATTACATATAATGGCCGCTGCTGTTGCTGCACAGCCTGTTACCGAGCGATAACCATCGTAAACAGGTGCTTCCCAGTTGTATGGCTCACCCTGATTCCAAAGAGCAGTCTCGTATAGTAACTCATCGCCGCTACGGGTTGTGACATGTGTAGTGGCAGGTATCTGCTCCTTGCGGGCTGCGTCAATTTGCTTACACCAAGCATCGAGAATCTCTCGTGTGGCATCCGCCATATCGTTGGTGTTGATAGTGCTATCCAACGAGTAGGCGATAATAGGTGTTACATTGCTATCACCAGCAACAACAACGAAACCGCTATTCTCACCACGAGTGTATATATACATAAGTGATGTGTTTAGCTTGTCCCCTACGTTTATAGGCTCGTTGATTGTGTTACCGGCCCACTCAAGTTCGATAGGCTCTGATGAGCGTGTTATAGAGTGCTCAGCGAAGAACTCCTCGGCAATTTGGCGTGCTCGTGCTTCGCCAATAGGACCTGCACTAAGTGTAAATGTAGCGCAGATAGATATAAGTAGTAAAAATATCTTTTTCATAGTTAGTAGGCGAATTAGAAGTTAGAGAGGTCAATTTCACTAATACCTGTGCAACTACCTAAATATAGATAGTTGGCATTTTGAGCTTTAACAACTACCTCATGCTCTGACTTGTCGTCCTCAAATACATAAGAGGTGAATATGTTTATTTCAGACATCCAACCATCGTTCCAGTAGACATATCCAGCAAGATTGGTATCACCATATAGAATAGGACCAGCAACTGTATCGCCAGCGTGCTTTATTGTTATAGTCTGCCACTCAACACCGCTACCAGTATAGACATTAGCCATCGGCTGAATGCAGTTACGCAGTAGGTTAATCTCCTTGCTTGTCTTGATAGGAAAGCGTGTTCCGTCGGTAAATACTACAGATACGCTTATTCCTGCCGTGAACAGAGTTGGAGCAACGGTGAAGTAGAAATGAGTAGGAGTGTCGGTTAGCTGCACGCCTTCATCGCCACACTGAAGAGTAATTCTAGTGTAGAGGTCATTATACCAACCGTAAACAGTGTAATCATTATACTTCACATATCTAACACCACTCATTATCTCACCATTATTACCCTTTAATATGATTTGGGCAACTCTCTTGTCACCTGTAAGGCTTAGACGTAGGTAACTCATAAGGTTGTAAAACTCAAAGTCATAACCATCGTCGCTTACAGCAATCATATTGTTGCTTGCAGGGTCATATGTGTTTGGCTTGTAGTTCTGCTCTGTCCTGACATTGTGGAATAGAGCAGGCTCACCTGTATTGAATGTTCCCCACCATCCGTAGTTTTCGTATGAGTATAGGGCGTAGTACTTATCTCCAAAGTCGAAGTCTACTTTATTCTCAAAGTAGCCCAAGTAGTTAAAAGCACCACCTCTATTGCCTGTCTCTCCTGCGAATTCCCATACATCGTGAATGCCATTGCCGAAGCGCACAATCTGGTCGCCCTTGGTCCATACCGTCTTTTTCTCTTCATTTAGCTCAACGCGGGTGTCCTCCTCAAATGTGGCGTATATCTGCTTTACATTTTTGTTGATATTGCTTGCCTCGTCGATAGTACTCTGTGTACACGCTGTGAAACCTATCACGAGCAGTGTAAGAAGTGTAAATTTTCTCATAGCTACCAATCCATTTCGTCGTTTTCAGTTGGGTCTTCCAGTGAGTTAGCAAAACCTCTCTCCACCTCGAACTCTATAAGATAGAGCTCAGGCGATTCGTATTCGTAGGTCTTTTTCATAATTGTTTTTGTGTTATTTATTGTTTTGTTTGTTGGTTGCGTAGTAAGTAGCGGTATACTGCCACCTCCTGTGGGTCACCCATCTCCTTGCCCTCGACATCTGAGAGTTTCACGCATAGCTCCTTTGGCTTACGCGAGTTAATCTGACATGATGATAGCTTCATCACGATATTGCATGAGGCGTGGCCTGTGTCGCAGGTGAGGTTGGTGCCGATACCGAACATACACTTAATGCGGCCCTCGCATGCCTTCTTAATCTGTACGCACTTCTCGAAGTTGAGCGAGTCGCTAAAGACAATCGACTTAGTCATAGGGTCGATGCCGAGCTCCTTGTAGCGCTTAATAGCCATATCTATAAAGGCGATAGGGTCGCCAGAGTCGTGGCGTACACCGTCAAAGAGGCAGGCGTGCTTCTTTGAGAAGTTATTGAAGAATACCTCTGAACCGAAGCTATCTGTAAGTGCTGTACCGAGGTAGCCGTCATAAACTTTTACCCAATCCTCCATGGTTAGGTAGTTGGCGTTTCGTGGACCACCATTCACCGCAGCGATAAACATAGGTAGCTCATGAGGATATGTGCCTATCATCTTCATATCAAGCTCCATGGCAAGATGACAGTTCGATGTTCCTGTGCATCCGCAAGGGTTATTTTTTAGGTGCTTAACCACCATGCGCTGTACATCGTATGAGAAGCGGCGGCGTGTGCCAAAGTCAGAGAAGATGATGTTGTTCTCGCGGGCTATCTGCTCCTTCTTTACAAGACGCTCAATCATCGCCTCAGCATCGTAGCTATTGCGTAGGTGGAAGAGCTCCGATACGGTTGCAAGGATTGGTATCTCGTACAATGTGACCTTATACATGTAGTCTGTAATGTTGATTTGGAGGTGCTTATCCTCATCCAACCATACATTTATCTTTGAGGCATCGAAGCGGAAGCCATTGAGCCACTCGAAGTAATTCTGCGGTATATATTTGCAGTTCTTGATCATATATTGGAACTCATCCTCCGAGAGAGCGATGCGCTCCAGAGCCTTAAGCTCGGCCTTCAGATCCTCCAAGAAGTCTTCGTCGAACTCGGTCTTTGCGCGGTCGTTGAATGTGAATGTACCGATAGCCTCTGGGTATAGCTTGAAGTAGGCGTACGAAGTGGTGAACTTGTACAAATCGGTGTCAAGAATTGAGCGTATCATGTCGTTTATTTGTTTGAGTTTTTATTATTCCTATTTAATCTCCTCATAGAGCATCTCTATGGCGTATGCTGAAGCACGGCTAATAATCTGTCCTCGGTCTGTTCCCGAGTTGCGCATCATGGCACGGCTACCATTAGGCGTGGCAATAGCCATCCATACCGTACCTACAGGCTTATGTTTTGAGCCTCCGCCAGGTCCTGCAATGCCTGTGGTTGCTATGGCGTAGTCGGCACCTGTAATGCGGCGTACACCCTCGGCCATTTCGAGGGCAACAACCTCGCTTACAGCACCAAAGCACTCTATATCGTCGCGGTTAACTCCCAAGATGTTGCACTTTATATCGTTCGAGTAGGCAACAACTCCTCCAAGGAGGTAGTTCGAAGCCCCTGCCATGGCGGTGAACTTCGATGCTATCATGCCACCTGTGCAACTCTCGGCAATAGCGAGGCTCTTACCGCGCTTGATAAGTATATCGTGTATCTGAGCCTCGACGCTACTACCTTCGTAGCCTACGATATTATCGCCGATAATCTTGCGTAGGTCGTTAAAACGACTCTCTATCTCTCTACTTGCCTGCTCCTTCTCTACATCGTATGCCGATAGGCGTAGGCGCACAACATTTGGTGCTGGTAGGTATGCAAGGTGTAGGTAGTCGGGAAGTGCATCCTCCCACGAAGATATGCGCTCGGCGAGGATAGACTCTGGGATGCCGCGCGTGATAAGTGTGGAGTGTACGATGCTCTGTAGTGTATAACGCTCCTTAAGACGAGGGATAACCTCATCCTCCATAAGGTGTTCCATCTCGAAAGGTACGCCCGGAAGTGACACTACAACGCCACCCTCTGGGGTGTCAAACCACATGCCTGGGGCTGTGCCGTGGGCATTATGTAGCACGGTACAACACTCTGGAAGCATCGCCTGACCACGGTTAAGCTCTGTAAACTCTATGCCTCGGCGGGCAAGGAGTGCGCGCACATGTTCGCCCTCGGTGTCGTTGTAGATAAGCTGCGAGTTGAACATTTGGGCAAGGGTGTGCTTGGTGATATCATCCTTAGTCGGGCCGAGACCACCAGTGATAATTACTACCTCGGAGCTCTGCATGGCTCGCTGTAGGGTCGAGATAATCGCCTCCTTACTATCTCCAATAGATAGTTTCTCGGCAATGGTGATGCCGATGTTGTTTAGTTTTTTTGCGATAGATACGCTGTTGGTGTCTACAATCTGACCGATGAGTATCTCGTCGCCTATGGTTACTATTGTTGCCTTCATAATCTCTACTTTTTAACTCTCTCTGCCCATTTTTTTAGGAGCTTAAAGCCACTCTCTTTAATGCCTGAGTTTAGGGCTACGAGGGATGCTCCCGCCTCGATGAATGCCTCGATATCCTCTGGTGATATGGCACCACCTGAACCTATGATAGGGTAGTTATGCTCGGTGCGCTCGGCGATATATCGCACAACCTCAATGGCGCGCTGTGTTAGTAGTGCTCCCGTTGCAGCACCCTTATACTCGGGCATAAGGTCGAGCGAGCCCGCAACAGCCTCGATACCGTCGAGAGGTGTCTCGATCAGTATGTCGATGACCGTGTCAAGCTCCTCTTGTGTGAGGTCAGGAGATATCTTAAGGAGAATAGGTCGGTAGTCGAGCTGTCCGCGTCTAAACTCAAATAGTGGCTCTATAAGGGCTGTTATCTCCTCGCGTGTGCGAGGTATGAAACGCTTGGCTGCAGTGTTGCAGGCGATGTTAATGACGAAGAAGTCGACATACTGATACATGTTGCGGAAGACACGCAGATACTCCTTCGTACTGTTGTCTACATGTGATGCAGTGAGCTTGCCGATGTTGCAACCTATAACAAGGTCGGTGGTGTAGGGCGTACGCTTGCGGACATTGTTGAGTACATACTCCATGCCGCGGCTGGGGTAGCCCGAGTTGTCAACATAGGAGCGCTCCTTGCGTAGTCGTCTAATACGGGGGCGTGGTGCTCCAGGCTGTGGGCGTGGTACAACAGAGCCTATCTCCACAAAGCCAAAACCTAATGCTGAGAGCTCGTTAAGACGATCACCATTAGCATCGAAGCCCGAGCCAATGCCTATAGGGTTGCGGAAGTGAATACCGAAAACCTCACGCTCTAAGCCCTCCTTCTTTGGTGCATAGCAACGCCTAAGCAACCACTTGCCACATGGTATTTTACCCATAGCACCAAGTAGTGACATACGCACTGTCTGCGCCATCTCCGCAGGTAGTCCACAAAGAATATATTGAAATAGCGACCGCCTCATAATTGCTATAATATGAAATATTGTACAAAGGTAGCAAAAAAAAGTGAAAAGTGACAAGTGAAAACTAAAAAGTGAAAGGTGAACTTTACGATTAAGGCAAGAGTAGAGCAAGTTTGCGTGTTATGCCGAGCCACAGCAAAGCAGCGACATTACGAAGTTGTGCCTCAAAATAAGCTATGTGCGACGCTTTTTAATTAGTTGTTAGTAATTGGAATAGTTCAGAGAGTCTTATTATTGGGTCTATCTTTCGACAAGAGGCTGCCAACGCATTTTGTTGACAGCCTCTTGTTGTAAGTAACTAGTTTCACTTATTAGTAGGTCTATGTTTTATGTCTGCTCCTCTGGAAGAATTGATGACGAGCGATGTTGGTGTACCAATATATTCAACATCTGCACCGCCTGAGGCGTTTGCATTGAGGGATTTAGTTGCGTTAATGATAACATCTGCACCGCCTGAGGCGTCGACGCTTGCATTCTCAGCAATAAGCTCTCCGAGCTCTGCATCTGCACCTGCCGATGCTGATACGGTGAGGGTGTGGCATGCTCCCTTGATAGTTACATCGGCACCTCCCGATACCAGGAGTTCAATGCGCTTAGCGCAAAGATTGTCGAACTCGATATCTGTACCTCCCGCTGCGTTTATAGTGAGGTTGTCGCATTTGCCAGAGATGTCAGCATCTGCGCCTCCTGATGCAAGTAGGTTAAGAGAGTCAATATCGCAATTATGCCACTTTATGCTACTGCCGCCCGATATGCCTATTTCGGTGTAGTTAAGTTCTGGAACACGCACTTCGATGCTCTTTGCAATTATGTCATGCGTGTTTAGACCGATGTGTAGAGCGTCATCCTTAACCTCTATTTTTAGCGCCTCAAAGATGTCGCTATGGGTCTTTACGCGCACCTCACTAGGTAGAAGTGTGTTGTCAACAATCACATCTGCGCAGTTCGATATGGCAAGTGCATGATACTTCTGGTCGATAGTGTATATCGCTGCCTCAATATCGCCTTTGGCGAACTTCGTTGGGTTGTTTATAACTATGCACGAACTAAATATGAGAGTGCATAGAATAAGTGTTGCTTGTTTCATGTCGTTGTATGTTGGGTTTTGTTACTATTCGCCGCTACCTGTGCCAATACGGCTTCTGTCCTCTGCCGAGCTGCTCTCAACGCTCTTGGCGCGGAAGTTCTTGCCTGAGTTGAAGTTGTAGGAAATTTGCAACTTAATGGCTGGCTGCTCCCATGGCTGGTACATGTCCATAATACGCTCAAAGCTAGCCTCTTTGATTGTAATGCGTTGATCGCGAGGTATGAGGTTTTGGATGCCAGCGCTGAGAGTTAACTTGTTGTCCATTAGGCGTTTCTTAACCATGAGGTTAACACCGTACATATCATTTAATGCAGTATTTCCTGCCACCACTCCATGTAGGTATCTACCATTGAGCTCGATAAAGTAGTTGTGTGGTAGTGAGAAAGTCATCTGTGCATTTCCTCCGTACATAAAGTTGCGGCGCATAGGCTCGTTGGTATAGATGCGCTGATTCATATATGTGCCCATAGCATTGATATTTGCTGTCCACCACTTGGTAATCTGTATAGGAAGATTTGCTGAGAAGAAGTAACTATTAAGCGTTGGGTAGTTAATATATTGTATGATAAGCAACTCTGGGTTTGCCGCATCTACTATTGTTGTCTGCTGTACGGCATTGCTTCTAATGCTCATACCGAAGGTTACGGTATACTTGTATTTAAGCACAGTAGTTACCGAGAGCGAGTTGTTGTAGGCGGCCTTAAGGTTTGGGTTGCCGCGCTGTATCGTGTACTCTGAAATCTTGGTCTCGTTAGGCGATAGCGCCCAGAACGAAGGTCTCGATATGGTGCGTGAGTACTGCGCCACGAGGGAGTATGCGCCATCTTTAGTCAAAGCGTACGATAGGTTGGCATTGGGGAAGAGATCGCCATATCGCTGGTTCACCTCGCCAGTGTTATCGCTAAATAAGGTGTACTCGCCACGCAGACCTCCCACAAGGCTTAGGCGACCTAAGCGTGCAGTTACGGTGGCGTAGAGTGCGCCTATATTCTCGCTGTAGCCGATGTTGTAGCTATTGACATCGTTTGGTAACCATGCTTTGCTCTCTGCATCTGCAAGATACTCATAATCGGCCTTGTTGGCGTTGTAGTTATATGTGTACTTAGCTCCAGCCTTGAAGGATAGTTTAGACGATATAATCTTCTCCAAGGCAAGTGTTGCTGTGGCGAGCTGATAGTGTGACTCTGCGTTGTCACGATATGTTGAGTCTCGCCTAAATAGAGGCGTTATGGTGGTATCGAAGTAGTCGTTATGGTTTGGTGAGTATGAGTCGGTGTAGTCGCCAATAAGCTTAATTGTTGAACCCATATCATCGAGTTTGTAGATGTAGTTCAGCGTAGTTGTGGTCATCTTGCTAAGCGAACTACTATTGTAGGTACCGTCGATATTTGTAGTCACACCATTGTCAATGTGTGTTGCTCTTGTATCTGTGGTGATACCGTTGCCATAACGATTAAACTGAATCTCGCCACCTATAGAGTGCTTGTCGTTGATGTCGTAGACAATACCAATGTTGCCACCGCCCCAGCTCATGCTGTTATATAGCTCTGATTTGGTATCAATGGTTGCACCTGAGATGTAGTCTGTATGCTCCGAGGTGTTGTAGTCCTGGCTATTGCGACCTATCCACATACGGCTGTAGGCATTGACCTTGCCGCGGTTGTAATTAAGAGATATTGAAGGCGCTGTCTGATGTAGGTCCTTTGCGCGGTTGTAGGCCAACGATACCGAACCCATAAGTCCTGAGTCTATGCGGCGCTTGGTGGTTATCTTAATTATACCTCCTGCAGATGCAGCGTCATAGTCGGCGCCTGACTGGGGTATAACCTCAATCTTTTGAATATCATCCGAACGCAACGAGCGAAGGTAGGCAATAAGCTGTGCATCCTCCATCTTTACCTCGCGGTCGTTGAGGTAAATCTTCGAGCCTGATGAACCGTTAATTGAGATCTTATCATCCTGAATCCATACGCCTGGGGCGCTCTTGAGTAGCTCCTCGCCATCCTTACCCATGGCGATAGGAGAGTTGGCAATATCCACTACAAAGCGGTCTGCCTCGCGGCGTATAAGCTGTGAGGTTACGACCACCTGTTCTATCTTCTCGCTACTCTCCTTGAGGAGTATATTGCCAAGGTTGAGATTATCCGAGAGGGTTATATTTTGATTGTAGAACTCATACCCAATAAAGGTGATATTTAGCTCATACTCGCCGCCCTCTGCGGTGAGTAGGAAGTGGCCATCGGCATTGGTCGTGCCACCTGTTATCTGCTTGCTCTGTTGTGTCAATATTACCGTAGCATAGGGTATGGGCTGCTCGGCGCTGTCGATGACAGTACCACAAATCTCAAATCGCTGTGCTGTAAGTGTTCCTATGCTGCATAGAATCATTGCTGCAAGAATGGCTGATAATCTTCTCATATTATTCTCTGTTTTATTATATAACGAATGAATTACCAAAATGTGACATCCGCTATATAATTTTCTTTTTTTTATATCTTGGTGTGTGTGATATGCGTAACACACTACAAATATATTTTTAATATTTCAGAGTTCCAAATTTTTATACTCTAATTTTTGTGCAGATAATATCTATTACCTAATATAAATACGCATATAGCGATTTTTATGAAAATATTCGGTAAAACATTTTGTCGTTAAGAAATTATTTATACCTTTGCAGTGTATTAGTACAATAATACACCATGTATTGCGGTTGAATTTTAATAAAATGAACGACTATGATTAAGACAGAGTCACTAAATTTTGGTTACACCTCGCGTCGTAATGTGCTCAATAACATCTCGCTTACGCTGGGTGAGGGACATATTCACGGATTGCTTGGTAGTAATGGTATAGGTAAGACTACACTGCTAAAGATTATTTGTGGTATTATGCGCCCAGATAGCGGCAGTGTATATGTTGATGGCATCAATCCAATGTTGCGTAAGCCGCAGATGTTTCGTGAATTGATGATTATTCCAGAGGAGTTTGATTTGCCTAATGTGTCGTTGGAGCGTTACGCAAAGATTACTTCGCCCCTCTATCCTCGTTTCGATATAGGTGCTATGCGTCACTATTGCGAGGTTCTTAATGTTGATCCACGCGAGCGTCTGCACTCCATATCTATGGGTCAGCGTAAGAAGGCATACATCGCCTTTGCCTTGGCCTGCAATGTTAGGATGTTGCTTATGGATGAGCCTACAAATGGTCTCGATATCCCATCTAAGAGCATCTTCCGCCGTCTGTTAGCGGGTTATGTGGATGATACTCGCATGGTAGTAATCTCTACGCATCAGGTTGCGGATGTGGAGTCGTTGCTCGATAATATTGTTATTCTCGACGGTAAGGGTGTAGTGTTAAATGCTACAACAACAGATATTTGCAGACGATTGAAGTTTGGTAAGGCTGAAGCAAGTGATAGTGCAATATATACCGAGCGCACCATCGCGGGTGATATGGCTGTGTCGTTGAACGATATGGAGGAGGATAGTCAGCTTAATATCGAACTACTCTTCAATGCCTCAATGGCTAAGCGTGATGCTATATGTGAAATCTTCAAAAAGTAGATGTTATGAGAGAGTTTTCATTAAGTCGTGTAGCACGCTACATGTGCTATAATTATACGGTTCAGGCGAAGAACTATGTGTGGAATGTGCTGAGTATGTTTGCTGTGCCGCTTCTCTTTGCGGTGCTTGCTAAGGATGTATTTGCTGCGTCAGGAATGTCGATGTTTGTCTATATTTTGGCGGCAATAGTATTTCCTGCTCGTGAGGTGTGGCTAATGCGTGACCGCGGCACAAGAACAATGAATATGACGCTACCCGTGTCGAATGAGGAGCGTTGGGTGTCGATGTTTATAAACTTCACGGTTGTCCTTCCAATAGTCTCAATGGTTACTACGGTGTTGGCTATCATCGTTGCGGTGCCATTTAATGAGTGTGCTCTCTCTGGAATGGAGCTTAATGGATTTATTGGCATCCACTTCGATAAGTGCTATTTGCACTTGCCTATCTATGTCTTTGTGCAGCTGTTGGCCTCCTCTTCGTTGTGCTTGGCTATTATGGCACGCAGAAGTCTTGTAGTTACATATGTTGGAGCTTTCGTAGGTTTAATATTGTTTCTGTATGTTGTTGTGGCTGTTGTTAATGAATGGTCAATCAATATTGAGGCGCATATTAAGACTGTTGAGGTTGTGGGTAAGGTTGTCTTCAGTCTGCTTCCTGTACTCTTCTATGCTTTGAGTTATGTGGCGCTACGCAAACGACAAGTAAAGTGGTAGGTTATGATACAGTTTTCGGAAGAGAAGCCTATATGGCGACAGATATATGAGCTTATCGCTATGCGCATACTCTCGGGAGAGTGGTGCGAGTGTGAACGCATAATGTCAGTAAGGGAGATGGCTGCAAATGTCGGAGTTAACCCAAACACGGTTATGCGTAGCTATGAGAGGCTGGAGGCGGATGGCATCATCTACAACCGCCGTGGTGTGGGGTTCTTTGTTTCGGAGGGGGCAAAGGATCATATTAAGCAGCTCGAACGCAAAAAGTTTATGGATGATGAGTTGCCTAAACTCAGAGAGAGACTCGCGCTGATTGGACTATCTATTGAGGTTAGGGTACAGATTGGTGATGAGTAGCTTTTAAGGTGAATGCTGGGAGCTGAGAACTGAAAAGTAGGGTGTTGCGACGCATGTTTACAAAATTTGTGCAAAGCACACCTTACTTTTCAGTTTTCAGTTTTTAGTTTTCACTTTTTTTTGTATCTTTGCACGATTATAACTATTTATGTAATTCTAACCTGGTTTATTATGTTAAGTATTATCTATTACATCGTGGTTACGATGGCGTGGTTGGTGCTATATTTGGCATCTGTGGTTGCTCTTATTGTATGTTATCCATTCGACAAAAAGCGTGCTGTAGTACACAAACTCTCAGCGTGGCTTACAGCTACGGTCTTTGTGTTTGCACCGTTGGCGCGCCGTAAGGTGATAGGCATGGAGAATATCGACCCATCGAAGGCCTATGTCATGGTTCTCAACCACCAGTCTATGGTAGATATTCTTAGCATCTACAACCTCCCTTTGGTCTTTAAGTGGGTATCAAAGAAGGAGGTATATCGTATTCCATTGGTGGGTCGCTTGCTACTTATGCACGGCGATATCGTTATCAACCGCGCAAGTGCTAAAGAGGCTATGCAGTTGGTGCACTCTAAGGGTATGGAGTGGCTTAAGAAGGGTGCTTCTGTGGCTATCTTCCCTGAGGGTACACGCTCTAAGGATGGTGAGATTCACAACTTCAAGGCAGGTGCATTTATCCTTGCTAAGGATGCGGGTGTGCCTATCCTCCCAATCGTATTGGATGGTACAAGCACATTGGTGCGTAAGGGTTGGATGATCAACTGGCGCAATGTGACAACAATCAAGGTGTTGCCTCCAATCTCTGCGGAGGAGGTTGCTGAGCGTAGCATTAAGGAGGTTATGGCGCAGGTACACACTGATATGGTTGATGCCTTGGCGGAGTTGCGTAAATAGTAGAGAAATAGGGTCGTTATAGAGATATATGGCGGAATTGAATTTGTCAAATCCCGTTGCGGAGTATAATAAAGATGCGATTGTAACCCTTTCGCCTCGTGAGCATATACGCCTACGCCCAGGTATGTATATCGGAAAGTTGGGTGATGGCACGCAGTCGGATGATGGTATATATGTCCTCCTTAAGGAGGTTGTGGATAACTCCATTGATGAGTTTATCATGGGCGCTGGAAAGCGCATCGAGATAAACATCGAGGGTGATAAGGTCTCGGTGCGTGACTATGGTCGTGGTATTCCATTGGAGGCTCTGTCGGATGCTGTGAGCAAGATGAACACCGGTGGTAAGTATGGTGGTGATGCCTTCAAGAAGACGGTAGGTCTTAATGGCGTGGGTGTCAAAGCCGTGAATATGCTTTCGAGCCACTTCCTTGCTCGTTCGGTGCGTAATGGCGAGGCTCGTGCTGTGAGCTTCTCTCAGGGCTTGGAGCTTACCGACCGCTCGGAGAGTGGCGTGGCAGAGCAGAATGGTACCTATGTCGAGTTTGTCGTTGATCGTGAGGTCTTTGGCGACTATGCCTACAACATGGAGTATGTCGAGCAGATGGTTAAAAATTATACCTATCTGAACCTCGGTCTTACAGTGGTACTTAATGGCAAGCCATACACCTCAAAAAATGGTCTTCTTGACTTGGTAAATGACAATATGTCGAGCGAGCCTTTGTATGCCCCAGTGCATATCTCTGGCGAGGATATCGAGATTGTGATTACCCATGGCAGCGGCTATGGCGAGGCGTACTACTCCTTTGTGAATGGTCAGTACACACCACAAGGCGGTACACATCAGGCTGCTTTCCGTGAGGCTGTGGCTAAGACTATCAAGGAGTTCTACCGCAAGGATTATGAGCCTGCGGATATTCGTACCTCGATTATCGCGGCTATCTCGGTGCGTGTGGATGACCCTATCTTCGAGTCGCAGACTAAGACAAAGCTCGGCTCTAAGGATAAGGAGGAGGGCGTCACTATGCGTCAGTTTGTAGGTGACTTCCTATCGGTAAATCTCGATAACTATCTACATAAGCACCCAGAGACGGCACAGATACTTCAGCGCAAGATTGTCGAGAACGAGAAGGAGCGTAAGGCTATCTCTGGTGTGCAGAAGAAGGCGCGTGAGGTGGCTAAGAAGGTGTCGCTAAACAATAAGAAGCTACGCGATTGCAAGATTCACTATACGGATAAATCGGATTTGGCGGAGCAGACAATGATATTTATTACCGAGGGTAACTCAGCATCTGGTTCTATCACTTCAAGTCGTGACCCACGCACTCAGGCAGTATTCTCGTTGCGCGGTAAGCCACTCAACTGCTACGGTCTTACCAAGCGCGTGGTGTACGAGAATGAGGAGTTTAACCTCCTACAGGCGGCGCTCAATATTGAGGAGGATATGGATAACCTACGCTACAACAAGGTTATCATCGCTACGGATGCCGATGTCGACGGTATGCATATTCGCTTGCTGTTGACCTCGTTCTTCTTGCAGTTCTTCCCAGATATCATCCGCCTTGGTCACTTGTATATCTTGCAGACACCGCTGTTCCGTGTGCGAAATAAGAAGGAGACGCACTACTGCTATTCGGATGAGGAGCGTCAGGAGGCTGTTAAGAAGTGCGGCGCTCAGGCAGAGATTACCCGCTTTAAGGGTCTTGGTGAGATCTCGGCGGCTGAGTTCAAGGAGTTCATCGGTGAGGGTATGCGTTTGGATAAGGTGCGACTTACAAAGGATGACCCTATCCACGATCTTCTCGACTTCTATATGGGTAAGAATACACCAGACCGTAAGGACTTTATCGTGGGCAACCTTCGCGTGGAGGAGGATATTATTGAGGACCTCAAAAATGTGAACTAATGAAGGAGAATAAAGATATATTGGAGGGCGCAGAGGAGACTCTAATCGAGACCCCTGAGGTGGAGAGTGAGGATACCGATGTTGTAGATGATACGCCTAAGGGTAAGTATGGTGCTCTCACAGGTGCTGAGGACAGCATGCGTCGACTTACGGGTATGTACAAGAATTGGTTCTTGGACTACGCCTCGTATGTTATCCTTGAGCGTGCAGTTCCCCACTTGGCGGATGGCTTGAAGCCTGTGCAGCGTCGTATTCTACACGCTATGAAGTGCGTTGAGGATGGCCGCTATAACAAGGTGGCTAATGTTGTGGGTCAGGCTATGCAGTACCACCCTCATGGTGATGCCTCTATCAAGGATGCCTTGGTGCAGCTTGGTCAGAAGGGTCTACTCATAGATATGCAGGGTAACTGGGGTAATATCCTTACGGGTGATGAGGCTGCTGCTGGCCGTTATATCGAAGCTCGTCTGTCTAAGTTCGCGTTGGATGTTGTCTACAATAAGAAGACAACCGAGTGGATGTTGGCTTATGACGGAAGAAAGGAGGAGCCTGTAACTCTACCTGTAAAGTTCCCATTGTTGTTGGCTCAGGGTGCTGATGGTATTGCCGTAGGTCTTGCTTCGAAGATTCTGCCACACAACTTCAATGAACTTATCAACGCCTCTATCGCCTATTTGCGTGGTGAGGAGTTTGCTCTTGTGCCAGACTTCCAGACGGGAGGTATCATGGATGCCAGCAACTATAATGATGGTTTGCGTGGTGGTTCGGTGCGTGTTCGTGCTCGTATATCTAAGATTGATAAGCGTACCTTGGCTATTACCGAGATACCATATACCACAACCTCAGAGTCGATTAAGGAGTCTATCATCAAGGCCAACGACAAGGGTAAGATTAAGATTAAGAAGGTCGATGACAACACTGCCGAGAAGGTGGAGATTGTTATTCAGGTTGCAGCCGATGAGTCTTCGGATAAGACTATCGATGCATTGTATGCCTTTACCGATTGTGAGGTATCTATCTCGCCAAATGCCTGCGTTATTGTAGATAATAAGCCTGTGTTTATGGGCGTTAGCGATATATTGCGCTACTCTACAGACCACACTAAGGGACTTTTGGGTAAGGAACTTGAGATTAAGCTCAACGAGCTTAACGAGGCTTGGCATGCAGCATCCTTGGAGCGTATTTTCATCGAGAATAAACTATATCAGCTTATCGAGGGTTGTCGTACCCGTGAGGCTGCATACGAGGCTGTAGATAAGGGCCTAGCTCCATTCAAGAGTAAGCTACGCAGAGAGGTGACATTGGAGGATGTGCAGCGCCTTACGGAGCTTAAATTCATCCGTATCTCGCGTTATGATTCGGATAAGGCTGATAACGAGATTAAGCAGATTGAGGCGGATATCAAGCAGACAAAGCATGATCTTGATCACCTTGTGGACTACACTATTGCCTACTTCGAGCGTATTAAGGCGAAGTATGGTGAGGGCAAGGAGCGTAGAACCGAAATCAGAGAGTTCGACACTATCGAGGCGTGGAAGGTGGCATCATCGAATGCTAAGCTCTATGTAGATAGAGCGGAGGGCTTCTTCGGTATGGGTAAGTCGATGAAGGATGCAGAGTTTGTATGCGACTGTTCAAACCTCGATGATGTCATTGTCATCCTTAAGGATGGACGATATAAGATTACCAAGATCTCGGAGAAGGCATTCTTCGATAAGGGTATATACTATATAGGTATATATAAGCGTAACGATGAGCGCACAATATATAACATGCTCTATCGTGATGGTCGTGGTGGCGCTATTATGATGAAGCGTTGCGCCATAAAGAGTGTTACGCGAGATAAGGAGTATGACCTAACGAAGGGTACAGCTAAGAGTGAACTTCTCTATCTCTCGGTTAACCCCAATGGCGAGGCTGAGGTGCTCAAAATCTACCTACGCCCACGCGCACGCTTGAAGAAGTGTATCATAGACCTTGATCTCTCGACTCTCGCTATTAAGGGTCGTCAGAGTGTGGGTAACCTTGTTACGCGCTACTCAATCAATAAGATTGTTCTTAAGGAGAAGGGTACATCGACACTCGGAGGTCAGAATATCTGGTACGATGAGGATGTGCGCCGCCTAAATGCAGATGGTCGTGGCCGCCTTCTCGGTGAGTTCAAGGGTGAGGATAAGATTGTGGTGTGGACTGCAAAGAATCAGTACTACATCACCGGCTTCGATATACAGCAGCACTTCCCTGATGACACTATCCGCGTTGAGCGCTTTGTGCCAAGCAGGGTATATTCGGTCTGCTACTATGACGGCGAGTTGAAGTATTACTATATGAAGCGCTTCCAGTTGGAGCTTAGCGACAAGATACAGTTCTTCTTGGAGGAGGAGTCGGCAATGCGCTTTGAGACAATCACCTATGCTAAGGGTGCTACCTTGGAGGTTACCTTCGGTGGTAACCACGCTCAGCGCCCTCAGGAGTTGGTAGATGTCGATGAGTTTATCGCTGTTAAGAGTCATAGAGCTAAGGGTAAGCGTATCTCGAACTATGATATTGCATCACTACGCTTCATCGAGCCTGAGTATGTTGAGGAGGAGATGGATGAGGATGTGCCTATGGACGAGGAGTTTGCCGATGATGATATGGTCGATATTGGTGATATCGTAGGCGATGATATCAAGGCAGATCCTGAGGTAAACTACTCACAGCGCGAGGAGAGTGACGATGCAGGGTTCTCGGCATCACAGTTAGACCTTTTTAGTTAGCCTATGATACTCTTCCTTGTAGGATATGCTGGCTCGGGTAAGAGCTCGTTAGCAAAGCGACTATCACGAAAGTTGGGTATTAAGCAACTTGACACCGATAAGCTAGTTGAGGAGCGTGAGGGTGCCTCTGTTGCAGATATCTTCTTCTATCAGGGCGAGGAGTACTTCCGTTGTGCTGAGCGTGATGTTGTCGAGGAGCTTGTGAACTCGAAGTATGAGGGTATCATCGCTACGGGAGGAGGTCTTCCCACATGGAGCGATAATATGGAGCGTATGAACGAGTGGGGATATACGATATATCTTAGGCGTAGCCCTGAGCAGATACTCTCTCGTCTCTCGGATTATGGTAGGGAGAAGCGCCCGATGTTTCGTGGTAAGAGCGATGAGGAACTTCTAAGCTTCATGCATGAGCATCTCGCCCAGCGTGAACCATATTATGCTCAGGCAAAGATGGTCGTTGATTGTGATACTATGAGCGACGATGATGTCGTTAGTTATATAGCAGATAAATTGATGTAGTATGGATAACCGTCCTATAGGTGTATACGACTCTGGTTTTGGAGGTCTGTCGGTATGGCGTGAGCTATGTCGACTACTTCCGCATGAGTCTATCATCTATCTTGGTGACGGTAAGAACTGCCCATACGGCGGAAGGTCGCGCGAGGAGATTACAAACTTTGCTATCGAGGCTACGGAGCGACTTGTGGCTGAGGGTGTTAAGATGGTTGTTGTGGGGTGTAATACAGCCACTACGGCTGCTATATCGACACTGCGTAGCCGCTGGGAGAGCATGCCTATCGTTGGCTTAGAGCCAGCAGTAAAGCCTGCATGTCTAACAACTGAGAGTAGACGCATTGCTGTACTTGCTACGGCGCATAGCCTTCGCAGCGATATGTTCCTTAGTACTACAGCACGCTATGCCGAGGGTATCGAGGTGCTTAAAACCGTAGGCGAGGGTTTTGTGGATATCGTGGAGCGAGGTGAGGAGAGTACCGAGAAGGCATACGAGGCTGTGCGTAGTGTTGTAGAGCCACTTCTTAGTGAAGGTATTGATAAGATTGTCCTCGGCTGTACCCACTACCCATTTCTTCGCCCACATATAGAGCGCGTTGTGGCGGGTTATGGTATAGATGTTATAGACTCGGGCGAGGCGGTAGCGCGTAGGGTAGAGTGGCTGCTGAAACGATATAAGATAGCAGCTCGTAGTGACCACAAGGCGGAGTATCGCTTTATAAGCTTCGCTGATAAGAGCTATCGAGCAAATCTTGAGGCGCGAGCAAAAGGTATCATTGAGAAATTGAAGACTGAAATATGAAATATGAAAAGTATGGAGCACTTCGCGCAAGTATTATAAATATGCTGCGCAGATACCTTACTTTACAGTTTTAACCTTTCACTTTTCAGTTTATTAAAATAGATTGTTATGGCAATAAATAACAGAGATACAGAGCGAGAGTATGAACAGCTCTCTACGGCGGATAATATTCGTCTTATTGCAGGTTTTGTGCTGATGCTAATCGGTGCATTCCTCTTCTCGTCCATTGTATCATACCTATTCTATTGGGCAGAGGATATGAGTGCCATTGCCGAGATAGGTGTTCCTATGGCTCATCCAGAGTTTAATAATATATGTGGCCAGTTAGGTGCTCAGGTAGCACACCGCCTGGTTGGTGGTGGCTTTGGACTCTTTGCCGTAGCGATATCCTTCATCTTCCTTATTATGGGCTGGAGACTCTTCCGCTATAAGCCACTTAAGCTCTACCGCTTCTTGTTGATACTCTCGTTGGTGTTGGTGCTTGGCTCGCTCACTATGGGTTATATCTTCGGCACAGCATGGAGTGTATTTGGTTCAGGTCTTGGTGGTGAGTATGGTATTGCTTTGGATATATGGCTTTGTGATATGATAGGTGGCATCGGTACGCTGCTTGTTATCGTTGCGGGCTGGATAATGACGGGTGTACTTATCAATCGTAACTTCTTGCAGGTTGTAGATAGCGCTGGTGAGCAGGTGGCTGGAGGTATAACATCGGCTACACGCAAGGCTTTCAACCATATACAGAAGCGCCGACAGACAAACATCCAGGAGCCTCAGAAGGAGGTTAATGATAGTGCCGAGGAGCGTGAGTATGAGGAGCGCATTATCGGTAACCTTGATGTTGAGGAGGTTAAGCCAACGGAGGAGGTATCACAAGAGCTTGCTAATGAGCCCGCTGTTGAGCCTGTCGTGACGGAAGCTGAGGAGTCTGCTGCTGACGATATCTTTGTTGTTGAGCCTCTTACGGCTGAGGAGATGACAGAGAGTGACGCCACTCCAATAGATGTGGATGATGTTCTTGGTATTGAGGAGGAGAGTGATGAGGAGACATCAAATGCTGAGGATGATAACCTCGTAATTACTGTTAAGGAGTATAAGCCTAAGGCTGCTGAGGAGCAACCTATGGAGATGGAACTCTACGACCCGATGCTTGACCTTGCACACTACGACCCACCAACAGCTCAGTTGCTTGTTGACCATAAGACGGTGAGCGCTATTGACGAGGAGGAGATATTTAGAAATAAGGAGCGTATCCGTGAGACATTGCTCCACTTCCATATACCTATTATAAGTATGACCGCTACGGTAGGTCCTACTGTTACCTTGTACGAGATTGTGCAGGAGCCTGGTGTTAAGATTTCGCGTATTCAGGGCTTGGAGGATGACCTTGCGCAGAATCTTAGAGCTCAGAGTGTGCGTATCATCGCCCCAATGCCTGGTCGTGGTACTATCGGTATTGAGGTGCCTAACCACACTAAGCAGACGGTGTCGATGCGCTCATCTATCTGCTCCGAGGAGTTCCAGAACTCTAAGGCTGAGCTTCCGGTAGTTATTGGTCGTACTATCCAGAATGAGAACTACACCTTTGACCTTGCTAAGCTTCCACACTTGCTTGTTGCGGGTGCTACGGGCCAGGGTAAGTCTGTAGGCCTAAACGCTATCATCACCTCGTTGCTATATAGAAAGCATCCTGCAGAGCTAAAGTTCGTGTTGATAGACCCTAAGATGGTGGAGTTCTCGCTGTACAATAAGCTCGAAAAGCACTTCTTGGCAAAGATGGAGTCGGAGGATGATGCTATCGTTACCGACCCAAAGATTGCGGTAAATACCTTGAACTCCTTGTGTGCAGAGATGGAGACACGCTTGGAGTTGTGTAAGAAGGCCGGAGCAAAGAATATTGTTGAGTATAACGATAAGTTCCTGCACCGCAGACTAAACCCTGAGAATGGTCATCGCTTTTTGCCATATATCGTGGTTGTGATAGATGAGTTCGCGGACCTTATCATGACCGCTAAGGAGGTTGAGAAGCCTGTTATGCGTTTGGCACAGAAGGCGCGTGCTATTGGTATTCACCTTATCGTGGCAACACAGCGCCCAGATGTTAAGGTTATCACTGGCGGTATCAAGGCAAACTTCCCTGCGCGTATCGCCTTCCGTGTGATGCAGATGACCGACTCGCGTACGATTATTGACCAGCCGGGTGCTAACCAGCTTATCGGTCGTGGTGATATGTTGTTCCTCAGTGGTGGTGAGCCTACGCGTATTCAGTGTGCCTTTGTTGATACTCCAGAGGTGGAGCGCATCGTTGACCATATCGGTTCTCAGCAGGGCTACACCTCAGCATATAACCTTCCAGACTATATCCCTGAGTCGGGTAGTGAGGCAGGTGTTAGCTTCGGTAGCGAGGAGAGTAGCGCCCCACAGAAGTATGACCCTAAGTTTGCAGAGATTGCCCGTGAGGCAGTGACCTCAGGTGTAATATCTACATCTATGATTCAGCGTAACTTTGAGGTAGGTTTCAACCGTGCAGGCCGTATCATGCTACAGCTTGAGCGTGCAGGTATCGTTGGACCTCAGGTTGGCTCTAAACAGCGTGAGATACGCTACTATGATATACAATCGTTGGAGGCACGCCTTCAGGAACTTGGTGTATTTTAAGGGAGGTTCTATAAATTATGTCGAGTTGATTTTGTTGGATATTTCGAACAGATTTCTTATCTCTTTCGAGGGCGCTATGCGGGCATAGCAACCGAGGAAAGATGAGAAAGATGCCGAAATAGACACAAAAGCGACCGAAAT
>JAFYRL010000154.1 GCA_017546975.1 Alistipes sp. | reverse complement strand
TGCGTTGGAGTCTGATGCAGAGCTTCGATAGGATATATATCATCGACCTCCACGGTAACAGTAAGAAGAAGGAGGTCTGCCCTGATGGCTCAAAGGATGAGAATGTCTTTGACATACAGCAAGGTGTATCCATAAACATCTTCATCAAGAACGGCAAGAAGCGCAAGGGTGAACTCGCAGAGGTGTACCACTGCGACCTATATGGTGTGCGAGAGTTCAAGTATAACTACCTGTTGGAACACTCGTTGACCACTACCGACTTTACTCGCATTGAGCCATCTGCGCCATTCTACTTCTTTATGAAGCGTGATACGGCTAATGAGGAGGTGTACAACGAAGGGGTTTCATTGTGCGGGTTGTTTAATTTGAATGCTATCGGTATTCAAACGCATAGAGATGGACTTGTGATTGACAGCAATAAGGAGAAACTCCTTTCTCGTATTAAGCACTTTGCAGACCCTGCAATTTCTGAAGGTGAGGTGAGGACTCATTTCTTGGGTGAGAAAGGAAGCGGAGGCTATTTGGCGGGCGACAATCGCGATTGGAAGATGTCTAATGCCAAAGCCTCAATCACAAATATAGACCACGCTCAATATATCAAGCCTATATCATATCGACCATTCGATACTCGATACATTTACTATCATCACGCAATGATAGATTTTGGACGCGAGAAAGTTATGCAACACCTTCTTATGGGCGATAATATCAGTATTGTCGTAGGAAGACAATGTGTGTCCGATTGGCGGTATGCGCTTGTGACAAGGAATATAAGCGAGTCTAATCTTACGGGTACAGCAGGGCGTTTTGGGTCAGGATATGTATTCCCTCTATATCTGTACGATGCACAAGATGGTAAGTCGCGCCAACCTAACCTCGATATGGAGATAGTGTGTCAGATAGCCGATAGGATTGGATTGCAGTTCGAGGAGGAGAAGAGTGGTAACATAGAAGCGTTTTGCCCTATGGACTTGCTCGACTACATCTATGGCATACTACACTCGCCATCGTACCGAGAGCAGTTCAAGGAGTTCTTGAAGGTGGACTTTCCACGCATCCCATACCCAACCGATGCAAACGAGTTCCGTCGTATAGCCGAGATAGGAGGTGAGTTGCGCAGAGTGCATCTGATGGAAGCCTCACTTCCATTGGTAACAGAGTTCAATGTATCGGGAAGTAACAAGGTTGAGGCTATCAAGATTACCGATGGTGGCGATGGCTTATGTAAGGTGTGGATTAACGATGAGCAGTACTTCGATAATGTTCCGCGCGTAGCGTGGGAGTTCTACATCGGCGGTTACCAACCCGCGCAGAAGTGGCTGAAAGACCGCAAGGGTATGACTCTCGAATGGGACGATGTGATGCACTACCAACGCATTATCTCTGCGCTATGCAAGACAAATGAGTTAATGAGTAAGATAGATGAATGATTATGAGTGAAGCCAAGAGTGATTACGATAAGCATTTAGAGGTTGCCCGCAGTGTTGAGGCTACGAGAGATGAGAGTTGGAGGTATGTTGAGAAGATGCAGTATGCCATAGCATCAGGAGCATTAGCCCTATCTATTACCCTCCTAACCTTTACGGATGCTGTGCAGTGTAAATGGTTGATTGTTGTATCGTGGATACTTCTCGTAGCATCCATCCTTATAAACTTTGCCTCGCATATAGTGTCCTATGTGGTTTCTGATACAACGAGAGAGAAGATGTTTGATAGGATGCGAGAAGACGCTACATACGAGCCTAATGACATCAATGATATAATCAATAAGGGCAACAAGCCTATTAAGGGGTTGAATATAGCCTCATTCGTTGCTCTTGTATTAGGAGTTAGTGGGGTATTAACATTCTTTATCATTCAGATACTATAACGATATGAGTACAAAGCAACAGTATGGTAAGCAGATGGCTTGCGTACCACCTGAACGCCCAAAGGGCAATACAGAGGAGATTAGGGGAACAAAGATGAATACTGTTCCACCTCAACCACCAACACCCAAGGTCAAATAACCCTTTGAGTAATATGGTAACAGTAACGGCGGTCATTTTCGATGGTCGCTGTTATTATTTGACCACACCCTTCATTTGACAACACTTTTTCTCTCTTTACTCTTGACTTTTTATAGGTACACCTTATATTTATAGTAAAGTGTACACTATGAGAAAGATTAACTACACAGTGAGCATTGACAAGTTGCGGGTGTGCTTGAATGCTCCAACGGAACTATACTCCAATCTTAAGGAGTACTACACCCGACTAACTGACAACGGTGTCAGAATACTTGATGAGGACGACTTTACTTTGACATTCATCGAGGAGGATGAGCAGATGATGAGAGCGACACTCGATGTGCGCGATGTCGGAGGATACTACCGCCTTGGTACATTCACTTTCCACGACAGCGCGAAGTACGAGGGCAAGGCGTTCTTCGCCTTCGAGAACTCTGCTCTATACCGCATCTATATGCGTCAGTACAACGGCGAGCCTATTAACTACATCTGCGACCTACTGTATGTCTGCGAGTTCTATGGAATGACCTTCAACAACATCACGGAGTTAGAGTTGGCATTCGACAGCGACTATAACTACATCAGCAAGGTGCGTCGTATGATTAAGAACATCGACCGCTACGACCTCATCCTTAATGGTCGCCGAGTTAAGAACGATGAAACTCTCGATGGCTACGGAGAGTATTACAACCGTTCACGCTCAAAGTTAGCGAAGTTGCCGACGCTCTACTTCAGTCAGGCAAAGGACACCGATATGAAGATGCGCATATACGACAAGGCACAGGAGTTGAACGAGAGTAGCCCACACAAGGCAGAGCGATTGAAAGAGTGGCTCGGTTGGGACGACATCAGTAAGTTGTTCCGCGTTGAGGTAGTGATGCACAACACCAATGTACGCGAGTTCATTGGTCGATACGGCGAAAGGTTAATGGGCGACAGTGGGGAGCATTGCAACATCCTTAACCTCTTGAATTCCGAGGAGTTCCGTTTGGCAATGTTCCTCGACAGTGCCGATAGAATGATATACTTCCGTGATAGGCAGACAGGGGAATACATATCACTCGTTGAGGTGGCGACAGGTATATAACCAATGTACCTGTCAAAGCCATCAAAATACATTTATATATTTGATATTCAATATAATATATGAGGTAAAACTTAATTAAAATCTAATCCATAGAACACTTTCTAAAACAGAGTAAATAGCAGAGTAGATTATTTATTATAAACTTTGTATCTAATTTATATTTAATTATTTATAATTCGTTTAACCCGTTTGCTTTGGTAAGGAAGAGGTCGTCAGTTCAAGCCTGATCAACAGCTCAGAATAGGAAGTCGAAAGGCTTCCTATTTTTGTTTTTTGGGCAGGGTTAACTGACGACCCGTAAAGTCCTCGGAACAAAGATCAACAGCAGTGCGACCTGTAAGGTGGCACTGCTGATTCATTATTACATTATATAGTTGTTAATCGGCAAAGTCGGCAGCGATAGTGCGGGCGAGGTTGCGGAGGTTGGACT
>JAFYRL010000153.1 GCA_017546975.1 Alistipes sp. | reverse complement strand
GGAGCGTCCTGTATTATGTGAGTGCTTGGACTACTGTATTGCTAATGGTATCCACACGCTCCTTATCAGTGAACTATCCCGCTTGGGTCGTAATGTGGACGAGGTATTAGCCAATGTTAAACGATGTAAGGATAACAACCTCAACATATATTTTCAAAAGGAGAACATATCTATCTTTCAGGCAGATGGCTCTAAAAATCCATTCCTAAACATCTTTATAAGTATCCTCGGAACTTGTGCCGAAATGGAACGCGAGGCGATTAAGTTCCGCCTCGATAGTGGTCTAAAACGCTACCGTGAGCAAGGCGGTAAGGTTGGTCGCAAGGTCGGCTCAATCAAAACCAAAGAGCAGAAGCAAGAGGAATATGCCAAGGTATTACGATGCTTGAAACAAGGCAAGTCGATACGAGATACATCAGTCCTGTGCGGTGTTTCGGTCAGCACGGTATTCCGAGTGAAGCGTGAATTTGGGGTGTAAGTGTCTAATTTTCAAAGCCAAAAATCCATATAAAATTATCACGAGCAACTGTTGGGTGGGGTGTTATTTGCGTACCCCACCAATAAAAAATCAAAATGGATAACAGTTAAAAAATGACACTTATGACCCTATACCCCCTCCTATGTGACATAAAATTAGATATGTTTCCATATAAAAATATATCCATAAAAGATTGATACACAATACTTAATATGGATATATTATATTAAAAATCACAAAACAATTACTCTTCTATTTCCATCAAATCAGTCGTAGATATTTTATCCTCGAATAGGCGTTGTAGGATGTCCGTATGTGCCTCATACAACTTGTCATAGTCGATGGCGATGTAGTGATTAGCGGCTACGCTCTTACTTGAATGACCAAGACCCGCATCAACATACTCCTGACCTAACTGATACTCCGAACTCATCAAGGTTGACCAAGTATGGCGGGCAGTATAGAAACAAAACTCATCATCGAAGCCCATAATCGTTCTAACCTGACGGGCTATCTTCTGAATGTTTCCCGCAAAGGTATGATACCTATTATATATAGCATCGAACGCAAAGTAGCGACTTGAACTAACAGCCTTACTCCATACATTAGCACGACTCGTCGTGAGATATGGAGCGATAACATCGTGAAGTTGAGTGGCGTGCGCGTTCATCATAACAATTATCTCCTTGCCTGTCTTATCTCTGATATACTTTACCTCTCCTGTGTCGCCCTTCATCTTAACAGCCTTCTTCTGCAACTGATAGATGTCGGTCAAGTTCATACCCATACAGCAAAACGAGAAGATAAAAAGGTCGCGTACCATCCTCTGACGCATCGTTGGGAATGGGTAGTTGAGGAAGGCGTGTAGTTCGGCCATAGATAGAGTATAGGGCTGTGTATGTACCACGCCCGCCCTAAACTTCTTGAAAGCACGCAAGACCCTCTCGGATAACCTGTCGGCATCCACAGCGCAGTTTATAACCTTCTTAAGACAACTCGCATAGGTGTTGACTGTCCAAGCAGATAGCGACTGAAGATTAAGAGGATTGCTACCACGCACATATTGATAACCGCCACCTTGAATGTATGAGAGGTAGCCCTTAACCCAATCAACAGTTATGTCGCGGAACAGGATAGTGTCCTTACCACTACAAGCAATCTGATAACTGACGAGGCTCTTAAGAGCGTAGATATACTTCTCTTGCGATTTGGGGGTCTGCACCGCTATCGTGTTCCAATACTCCACGAAGTCGCCATTGCCAACACCCTCGTTCTGTTTTGAGTGGGGTGAG
>JAFYRL010000152.1 GCA_017546975.1 Alistipes sp. | reverse complement strand
GGCATACTTCGTACTGATGGCCGTGAGAACCTTATCACAGCTATTGAGATTGCTGGCGCTCGTAATGAGGATGGCGCACCACTTGTTCCTGAGGTGGCATTGTACTTCCAGAATCGACTATTCAGAGGTAACCGCACCACAAAATTTAGTGCCGAGGCATTGAATGCCTTTGCATCGTTCAACTATGCTCCACTTGCGGATGTGGGTGTGAATATCCAGTACAATACACAGGCTATAGCCCCTTATGCTCCAGACTTTTCGGATGAGTTCCGCATTAGCGAGAACCTCTCTAATGATATTGTCGTGGTGAAGCTATTCCCTGGAATACGCCCACAGGCACTTCGTGCCATGATGCTTGATAGTGGAGTGCGCGGTGTAGTCTTGGAGACTTATGGCGCGGGTAATGCCCCTACTTCGGATTGGTTCGTGGATATTGTCAAGGAGGCTATCGACCGCGGTATTGTGGTGGTGAATGTCTCTCAGTGTAAGGATGGAGCTGTGCAGATGCATCTATACGAGACAGGCCTTAAACTCCAGGAGGCTGGCGTGGTGTCTGGACACGATATGACCATCGAGGCTGCAGTGACAAAGCTGATGTATGTTTTGGGCAAAAATTTGCCACTTTCGGAAATGCTTAGCTTGATGCGTAGACCACTCCGCGGAGAATTTACTTTGTAAAAGGTTGTGATATTCGGAATTAAGTTGTATATTTCGCACAATAATTTGCCTTATAAAGAGGTGGTTTGTTTGAGGAATAACACAACTTTTGAGGGTTAAGGATTTGATTGACACTATGTTTAGACACTCACAACAGAGTAATAAGGGCTCTTTGTGCAGTGTTTATTAGGGTTGATAAAAACCGAGCGAATGTTTAATAAAAACGAAAATATAGAGGAAATAACTACTAAAATTACAAATTTTAACTAACAAAACATTATGAAAAAATTATTTTTGGTTTTGGCAGCTGCCACTCTCTCTTTCGGCGCTGCTTTCGCACAGGATGCTAATGAGACTCCAGCACAGGATGTCGCAGTTGAGCAGGTTGTAGAGGCTGAGGCTGCTGAGGTTGCAGAGGTAGCTGAGGTTGAGGAGTTGGCTGGTGAGCCTATGCACTTCGCCCTTATGAAGAAGTTCTTGGAAGGTGGTTGGGGCTGGATGCTTCCAGTACTTGTATGTTTGGTACTTGGTTTGGCTATCGCTATCGAGCGTATCCTTTACTTGACTTTCGCTCAGATCAATACTAAGAAGTTCATCGCAGAGGTTGAGGCTACTCTTAACGCTCAGGGCGTTGAGGCTGCTATGGAGCTTTGCCGTAACACTCGCGGTCCTATCGCATCTATCTACTACCAGGGTTTCTTGCGTTATGAGCAGGGTCTTGAGGCTGTTGAGAAGGCTGTTGTATCATACGGTTCAGTTCAGCAGGGTCAGATGGAGTCAGGTCTTTCATGGATCTCATTGTTCATCGCTTTGTCTCCATCACTCGGTTTCATGGGTACCGTTGTTGGTATGATCCAGGCATTTGATGATATCCAGGCTCAGGCAACTATCTCTCCAGCCGTTGTAGCAGGTGGTATCAAGGTTGCGCTTTTGACTACTATGATGGGTCTTATCTCTGCAGTTATCCTTCAGGTGTTCTTCAACTACATCCTCTCTAAGATCGAGGGTCAGGTAGTTAAGATGGAGGATACTTCTATCACCTTGATTGATATGCTTACAGCATACAGCAAGCGATAATTAAGACCTAACTTTTTATTAAGCAATTCAGTTATGAAAAAATTACATAGATATGTATTCCTCGTTTTTGCCTTGGTATCTGTTGCAATGGTAGCATGGGCAATCGTTGCGGGTATGAGTGCACCAGACTCTGCTAAGATTGCTAACAGCACACCACTTGTACAGTTGTTCGATGCTGAGGGAAACGCAGTGAATACTGAAGATGACCAGCCAGTACCTGTGGCTACAACACAGGATGGTATTCGCGCTTTGGGCATCATCTTCGCTAACCAGCTTGATGAGGGTGTTCTCACATTGAATGGTATCGAGGATGAGAAGGCTAAGTTGGCTAACACTATCGAGGTAATCATTCCTCAGTATGAGCAGAAGGTGGCTGACAACCGTGAGGCTGCTTTGGAGGCTCAGGCTAAGATCGCAGAGCTTAAGGAGGTTAAGCGTCTTAACTACAATCAGAAGAAGCAGCTCGCTGCTGCTGAGAAGGTTGAGGCAGACTTCAAGGCTTTGAACGACACTCTTGCACAGCACCGTGAGAATGTACTTATCATGGAGGAGAACATCGCTGCTTCAGTAAAGGCTAACGATGAGGCTCAGGCTGCTGGTAAGAACATGGTAGGTTTGGCTACAGCAGTACACTGGAACCTTATGTGGTTCTACTTTATGATGGTATTTGCTGTATTCTTCATCGTTATCGCTGCAGTTTGGGATATGATGCTCAACGCTGGTGGTATGAAGAAGACTATCGTATCAGTACTCGTTGTTGTAGGTGTTATCGCTATCGCATACTTCATTGCTTCTGGTAATGGTTGGGCTGAGGGTCACACCCTTAAGGATGCTGCAGGTTATGACCTCGGTATCGGTACAGACCTTGCTACTCGTAAGGTATTCGGTCCATTCGAGTATATGATGGCAGATACAAGTATTATCGTTACATATATCACTATCGCTGGTGCGGCTCTTGCAGCTGTATTCTCAGCTATTCGTGGTATTTATAAATCGTAGTTTATGGCTAGAGCTAAGAAAAAGGCTGGAGATATCAACTCCAGTTCAATGGCGGATATCGCTTTCTTGCTGTTGATATTCTTCTTGGTGACAACTACGATGGATGTCGACACAGGTATGAAGCGTACGCTTCCACCTTGGATCGACCCTACAGAGCAACAGAACGATGTTGATGTTAATGAGCGAAATGTACTTAAGGTAAATGTTTCGCGTAGCGGTGCCATCATGGTTGGCACAGAGGAGTATCGCTCAAGCGACCTTCGTCGTAGCGGTGAGCACTCTCGTCTATCTCGCGAGGTATACTTCTTCCTTGTTGATCCTAACCGTTCAAACAAGAAGGCTACCCAGATTGACGGCGCTTCATATGATGTCAGCGAGGGTCTTGTCTCTTTGAAGGCCGATGACGAAACAGAGTATAAGGTATATCTAAAGGTACAGGATGAGCTTACTCACGCCTTTAACCTATATCGTGATGATATCTCTCGTCAGGTATATGGTAAGGTATACAATGAGCTTAACGATATCGAGGCTCAGAACATCCGTAAGGCTGTTCCTATGAAGATATCTGAGGCAGAACCTAACGATCAAACAAAGAAGTAGTTATGGCAGTAATGGCAAAAAAGGGCAAGCG
>JAFYRL010000151.1 GCA_017546975.1 Alistipes sp. | reverse complement strand
GGTTGCTTTTGTGTCTATTTCGGCATCTATCTTATCTTTCCTCGGTTGCTATGCCCGCATAGCGCCCTCGAAAAAGATAAGAAATCTGTTCGAAATATCCAACAAAATAAACTCGACCTAATTTATAGAACCTCCCTTATATTCATCGCGCTATCGATTGCCACTCTAGCTTGTGTTTTTATACACCAGCCGAATTTGACAATTTAGAACCACATAAAACAGATGATCAAGGCAAGAGAGTTACCACAACACGCTCTACAACTGTAACTATAAGATAATATAACAATAAATACTTAGCATATATTACAATGAATATCTTTACAATTATAGCAATACCCTTTTTAGGCACGGTGGTGGGAGCTGCGACGGTGTTATTTACAAAGGATAAGACCTCGGACCGTCTGCACAATGCCCTGCTTGGCTTTGCGGCGGGTGTGATGGTGGCGGCAGCAGTGTGGTCACTTATTATCCCTGCGCTCGACCTATCAGCCGATATGGGGAAGCTAAGCTGGATACCCGCAGCGGTGGGCATAATGCTCGGCATGCTCTTTCTACTCGCCTTGGATTGTCTTGTACCACATACCCATCCAGGTACAGATACGCGCGAGGGCGTAGCCTCATCGCTCGGCAAGCGTCAGATGTTAATGCTCGCTGTGACACTCCACAACATCCCTGAGGGCATGGCTGTGGGCGCTGTTGTAGCAGGAGCACTCACCGGCAATGCAGGTATCAGCATCGCCGCAGCAACAGCATTAGCTGTGGGTATGGCCATACAGAATATCCCTGAGGGTGCGATAATATCGCTACCACTGCGTGGCGAGGGTCTAACACGCAAGCGAGCCTTTGGTTTTGGCGCTTTATCGGGCGTTGTAGAGCCTATATCTGCCCTTGTGATGATACTACTCTTCGAGCATATTGCGGGCGTACTACCCTATCTTCTTGCCTTCTCTGCGGGCGCAATGCTCTATGTTGTTGTCGAGGAGCTTATACCTGAGACCCAGCAAGGCAAACACTCCGATATCGGCACTATAGCCTTTGCTATCGGCTTTATCATTATGATGATACTCGATATCGCGCTGGGATAAAACAAACTGAAAACTGAAAACTGAAAAGTAAAAAGTGAACTTGTTCTGCCGAGTCGCAGCAAAGTAGAGGCATTACGAAGTTTTGCATCAAAACTATAAAGCGTGGTGCATCGCAAAAGAAAAATCTCTGGGATAGTACACGAAGTACAGCCCAGAGATTTTAATTTCGTAAGGTGCCGCAGATGTGCCCCTTATCACAATAAATTATGGAATTACTCAGCAGGATTAACCTCAATCAACTCTACCTTAAACTCCAACGCCTGGTTAGGACCAATGTCAGAACCTGCGCCACGCTCGCCGTAAGCAAGCTCAGATGGAATCCAAAGAGTAATCTGACCACCTGCCTTAACAAGCTTCATACCCTCAGTCCAGCCCTTAATAACGCCGTTAAGTGGGAATGAGATAGGCTCCTCACGCTCGTAGCTTGAGTCGAATACCTTACCATCACGAGTCTTACCCTCGTAGTTTACAAGTACTACATCTGTATCAAGAGTAGCCTGTGCGCCCTCACCCTCGCGGTCGATGCGGTAGAGAAGACCTGACTCTGTCTTCTGTACACCCTCCTGCTTCTCGATCTCAGCAAGCCACTTAGCTGACTCCTCAGCATTCTCAACCAACGCCTTCTCGCGCTCAGCCTCAGCCTTAGCACGAGCCTCCTCAGCGTGACGACGGAAAGCATTCTGCATCTGTGCCTGTGTCATGCGCATAAGTGAGTCGATGTTTGCTGGATCCTCAACCTTAGCAGCATCGTCGATAGCACGGAATACATCCTTAAGGTTGATCTCAGCATCAACACCCTTAACTGCTGCACCCATGTTCTTACCCATCATCGCTGATACGCCCTCACGAGTAAACTCCTCGTTGAAAAGCTCAGGCAATGCTGGCAAAGTATCTGGCTGGTCAGTGTCAATCATATCCTGTGAACGCTTAGCATACATATAAGGCATAAGAACTGTATACTGGTACTGCATCATCTTACCGCGTACATCCTTGATATCCTCACCCATAACATCACCGCTCTTGTAGAACTCCTTGATGTTAGCAAGAACGATCTCACGGTCAAGGTTCATATCCTTCATGCCGAGGCTAAGGTTAAGACCGATATCAGCACCAATAGCGTAAGACAAAGAGTCGATCTCCTTGGCATTGTTGCTACCACAAGCAACAGAAAGCGAAGCAGCAGCAACTGCAACGAAAGTTAATACTTTTTTCATCTTGATAGTTTTAATTAAAGTTTATGTAATAATATGTCTTATCTCAAATTATCAACGCTTGCTCCCGAACAATGTATATGCTTAAAAAGCTCAACTATACTTACTCACAAAGAGCCAAGCAAATAATCGCACAAAGTTATGAAAAAATCTATAAAAATCAGCATCTTGAATAATAAATATCAATCCCCAATTTTAAGAAATACCTATGTTCGATAGTAGCATTGCGCTATAATATCAAAAATCCTTCGCATATCTAAACACATATATATGCATTTGAAAACATATTTACCCAAACACAAATACAATATTGAAAAATAAGGAGAATGAGATAGGACAGAAACAACAAGGGTAGGTAAGCCAATAGGAAAGAGAGGCAGCACACCAGAGAGCAAACAAAAGAGCACCACGAGAAAGACTCATGGTGCTCAATATTGCTTACCAACTTAGGGACAAGGTTGTAACTATATAAACAATCTATCGACCTGTTGCAGCATCGTAGTTCTCGAATGAACCATCGGAGTATAGGACAATGACTCGCTCAGCTCGCTTACCTTGTCTAATAGGTGTAGAGAAAATATCTGTCATTTCATTTTTCGCATTTTCTGAACTCTCCGAGATTTTGATATTTTCCTCTTTGTCGAAGAGCGACACCTGAGCTGCTACATCAGATTTCGGAGATAGTGGAACAGATGAGGTATCGCCACGAAAAATCTCCGTGCCG
>JAFYRL010000150.1 GCA_017546975.1 Alistipes sp. | reverse complement strand
GAAGCTGTCTAACAAGGCTTCTTTGGCGTTGCACTTGCTCTCAAAATGCTCATTTACGCCTAGTAAACTCCGCTTTTTTGAGCTTCGTGCGCCTAAAATTAGCTCTTGTTATACAACTTCACAAGAAAAAAGTGACTGTCCATAAACTTGTTGGACAGTCACCTGTATAATTATCTATGTAAAGTGGTCTACTTGCGCATTACAGGCATTTTGCGATTGGCGCGAGTAGATGTCTTTGCTTTGCAGAGTTGGGTTTGTGCATCAAGATAATCCAGAAACTCCTGAGCAGGTGATACGCCCTCCTGGCTGAGTGATACCACCTTCAAAGTACCAGCTCCGAAGTTGCAATCAAAGTCCTCGGCGATACCAAGGAATGTGAAAGGCTGATCGTATTGGAGGACGGCAACGCCGCTCTCGCGGTTCAGGGAGACAAGATCTGAATCCCACTCATATCCGTATGTAATCAACTCGGCGTAGATATCCTCGTCTGTGCATCCCCATTCGGTATAGTCGCCACTAAAGAAGCCTGTGTACCAATTCATCGCATCGTCATTAGGAATTACATTATATGGTACCACAGCATAACCCATACAGCTAAGGAAGCGCTCAGGGTCAAGTTCTGCAAGGGCTGTTCCATCGTAGTAGTTGCTGATTTCGAACTCTACAGCTGCTGTGCTTAGTATCTTATCATGGGTAACAAAAGGCTCGCTTACCGATACATAGTTACTTGCGATATCGCCGCTATTGATATCTACGGCTACAGCGTAGGCGATATACTCGGTATTAGGATTTAGTTGGTTGAACATCATAGTATAACGGCCCAAGACGGCGCCCATATCGGCGAGATACTCTGCGCGTGAGCACCAGAAGAAGTCTGCGCCATAGTCAATCTCCTCGTTTGCGTATGCTATAAGTGCTGCATCCTGGCTACCATACTTCTCAATATAATACTCAAGGTCAAAAGTGTTGATGTATGACATAAAGTAGTATGCGCCCACAGAAGGTGTAGCTGTGATATATGCGGTATTGTGTGTTAGTCGCTCATAGTCTATGTCGAACTCAACGGTCAATTCTGCAGGATTGCCCGATGCAGTAGTTGTAGTAAATGGGAAGGTGAAGAGCTCGGTCGTAGGTGTCTCGTTAAAGCCAAAGCATACAACGATATACTCAGTCTCAGGATATAGGCCACCATAGGTCGAAAGGTTGGTGACGCCAGTGTGGAGAGCGGTCTCAACACCTCCATACCACCACTCAAGGTCATTTATGAGTGTCTGCATAAACTCCTCATCGCTATCGTACCAAGTTAGAGATTCTGCTGTTTGGATAGAGCAGATGTATGTCTCGCTGTCGTTTGATGGGGTTACTGTACCCTCAATATGGTCGTAGTCTATGCCTGTTATATCTACTTCAAAAGTGAGCTCTGAACTCTCTGCAGAGAGGGTTTCGAACTCAAAAATAAAGGCCTCGGTATTAGGGAAGAAATCTCCATCTACACCAATAGCATAGGCAAAGTGTTTAACGCCGGGTGTGAGGTCGGAGACTGTAAGCGACTTCTCGCCCGCAAAGCAGAGGTTTGCAATCATCTGCTCGGTAGTCGCATTCATGCCAAGGTAGTAGTCACGCAAGGCAATAAGGTGGTTTGTGTAGGCCTCAGCGCCCTCGCCAAAACCAGCCAAGCGCTCCTCGCTCATAACATTAACAAAATATGTGGCAGTATTAGATGAGGGAACTACATTTACCGTAGCACCGTAATAGCCAATATCGCTAACGCTAACCTCAAATGTGGCGTCACTATGAGATAGAGCCTCGGTCTTGAATACCTTATACTCTAAGTCCGAGACTTTCTCTCCAGATGTTGTTAGGTGGTAGGCATAGAGGAGATACTCGGTATCAGGAATAAGACCCTCAGCGCTATCCTCCTTAACGCCGATGTTAAGGGTTGTTTCGAGGTACTCTTCAAGTGTTAAACCCAAACTTTGAGCAATCTCTTCAAACCACGCAACATCATCTGCAACATAAGCCTCAATGCTCTCGAAGCTATCAAAGGTCGCCTTGTCAACAATCATAAGCGTATATGGCATTGCCTTTGCCTGTGGAGTCACTCGGAAAGATACGGCAGTCCTGCTCGTTTCAAGAATCTCGAAAGAAAAACAAGGTTCATCAGGAACATTAGGTTTGTCTGCTGGTCCTGGTTCTTGATGACAGCCTACAGCTAATAACACCGCCACTACAGATAGTAGTGATGTAATGAATTTTGAAGCTTTCATAATTGTTTGTTATAAAATTTTGTTGTTTGCGTAATTTCAGTTGTTCGTCTATGAGTCGTTGTGTTTTTGTATGATGACTCTGAGAAACTTTAGTTTCACGAAGTTAACAAAACTTTTACAAATAATTCAATGAAGTTCGCTAATTTTTGCGTAACTTTTTTACAACCCCACCGGAAATTGCAGGTGATCCGGAATTTTACTGTGAGCCCCAATATGGGGTAGGGGTGGTGTTTGGTATGAATAAAAAAAGAAGCGGTAACCTTTCGATTACCGCTTTGTGACTCCGCCAGGATTCAAACCTGGAACCGCTTGATCCGTAGTCAAGTACTCTATTCAGTTGAGCTACGGAG
>JAFYRL010000149.1 GCA_017546975.1 Alistipes sp. | reverse complement strand
GTCTGATACTATATAACCCACGAACAGGTGAGCCCTACACGATAGTACATATCAACCGTCAGCTCAAAGTCTTCAAGGCTAAGTATCGAATGAAGATTCGAGCATTCTCAACTCATACCTTCCGCAAGACATTCGGCAGGTATGTCTACGAACTTATGAAACGCTCCCCGGAGGCTCTGGTGCTACTGAATCAGATATTCAAGCACTCGACAATAGAGACCACGAGGCGTTATATCGGATTGGCACAGGAGGATATCGACAAGGTCTTTATGTCAATCCATCTATAATTTTTAGCCGGGCAGTCATCCTTCGGGGTGCTGCTCGGCTACTCTTTAACTACAAGACTTCAACATTATGAGCATACAGATTGGAAAACTACTCGCGAACGGCACTGTTCGACATATCAAAGTAACAAATGAGGAGCTCTCGGAACGATTCATCAGAGTCCTCAAACGATTTTATCAAAATGAGGAGCGTGTGGATGCACTCATCGCTCTGGGTGATATTCACCGCTTGGGTCCTTCGCCTTACGGCAAATGGATAGACTGCCGTGATGAGATACACTGCTTCGGGGCTATTCGTGATGGGCGTAGGGATAACACGCACCTGCCACGCACGGCAGATAGCGTGGAGGTATTTCGCTCTTTTGCCGATGACTGCTTTCTCTTTGCCGAGGGTAAGTGGTACTACCTCGCTATGGAAGAGCAAATACCCTTAGAAGAATACGACTTCAAGCCCAACAAAAACACCATCTGCAACCTTACCATATTCCGCAATAGACAAGCATCCCTCTGCCCGGCGCCACGAATGAATAGTTGGCAGGAGATTGAGGAGTATGCCGAGCGAGGGGGCGAGATACTCTACATCTTCCGTGGTCGCAGACTGGTAAGAATAATTAAACCATCAACATTTAACGAGGAGAAGAAATATGTATAAGAGCATTAAAGTAGCATTGGAATATCTGCCCGAGGAGTTTGTAACACAAGAGATGGTCAACGAGGCAGTAAAGTGTAAGGATGTCGAGGTCTTATCATATATCCCTCAACGATTCCTAAACACAGAACTTATAGAACAAGTGATTGCCAACTGCGACAACTGTTGGCATAGCTTCAAACTAAAACATATCCCCGAGGAGTGTCGCACAGAGAGCGTATGTGCCTACGCAGTAAAGAAGAGCTGGCGCAACATCTATGCTGTACCTACCCACATTATGACACGAGAGATGGCTCTTAAGGTGGTGCAGAATTGTGCCGGCGACCTCGATATTCTCTCGGCAATCCCTGCTCATATGTGGGACAATGAGTTGGCGATAGAGGCTATGGTGTCGCTCATAGGAAATGTACATCGTATTGGAGACTACACCAATGCCATAATGCGTGTGGAGATAGTGCTCGGCTATCTACCTGCATCGCTTAAGACACAGGAACTGTTTACTGCTATGCTCCAGCGCGAGGCTCTCGATGTACTCTGTGTGGACCGAGCAACACCCACTAAATTCAAGAACAAACTCTATTACCAATATCTTGCTAAGCGAGACCTCTCGATGGTGCCTCACAAGTATATCTCATACGAGGTGCTCTATGCTGCAGTATTTTCGGAGCATAACAATAAGGTTCATAACGAATATGTATTGGGGCACTATCTGCACCTCCTTGATGACCGCCTTGCTGACCAGTTGGTACGCAGGTATGCATATGTGTTCAAGACATTGCCCGATAAGTTCCGCACAGCGAAGAGACTTGTGCTGGCGTTAGACAGTAGCTCACGAGATAGCTACACCTTAATCAATACGGAGGATAGCAAAGATAGCAGACTGCTAACAGTAGAGGTTTGCAAG
>JAFYRL010000148.1 GCA_017546975.1 Alistipes sp. | reverse complement strand
GATTCGTCAGCTCTCTGGTATGCGTGGTCTTATGGCTAAGCCACAGAAGTCAGGTGTTGAGGGTGGTCAGCAGGTTATCGAGAACCCTATCTTGTCTAACTTTAAGGAGGGTCTTTCGGTGTTGGAGTATTTTATCTCTACCCACGGTGCTCGTAAGGGTTTGGCGGATACCGCTCTTAAGACTGCCGATGCGGGTTACTTGACTCGTCGTTTGGTGGATGTTGCACAGGATGTAATCATCAATGAGGAGGATTGCGGCACATTGCGTGGTTTGACAGCTACGGCTCTCAAGCGTAACGATGATGTTGTTCAGACACTCTACGATCGTATCTTGGGTCGTGTAGCTCTTGTTGATGTTATCCACCCAACAACTAACGAGATTATCTGCAAGGCAGGTGAGGAGATTACCGAGGAGATTGCTGAGGCTATCGAGAAGTCACCATTGGAGTCTGTAGAGATTCGTTCAGTACTCACTTGTGAGGCTCGTCGTGGTGTATGTGCTAAGTGTTACGGCCGTAACCTTGCTACAGCACGCATGGTACAGAAGGGTGAGGTTGTAGGTGTTATCGCAGCACAGTCTATCGGTGAGCCAGGTACTCAGTTGACACTTCGTACATTCCATGTCGGTGGTGTTGCGGGTGGCTCTACAGTTGAGACAAATGTTGTTTCTAAGTATGAGGGTCGCCTTGAGATTGATGACTTGCGTACTATCAAGGGTAAGAACTCTGCAGGTGAGGCTATCGATATCGTAGTATCGCGTCAGTCTGAGTTCCGTATCGTTGATAAGAACACTGATATTGTACTTTATACACACGCATTGCCTTATGGTTCAACCCTCTTTATGAAGGATGGCGCTGATGTTCAGAAGGGTGATATGATCTGCGAGTGGGATCCATATAACGCAGTAATCATCGCTGAGACAGAGGGTAAGATTGTTTACGATAGCGTTATCGAGGGTGTAACATACCGCGAGGAGCGCGATGAGCAGACAGGTCTTTCTGAGCGTGTTGTTATCGAGTCTAAGGATAAGACTAAGAACCCTGTTATCAAGATTGTTAACAAGGAGGGTGACGAGATTAAGGCTTACAACTTGCCTGTGAACGCACATATCATGGTTAAGAATAACGCTAAGATTCATGGTGGCGATGTTCTTATCAAGATTCCTCGTGCAGTAGGTAAGACTGGTGGTGATATCACCGGTGGTTTGCCTCGAGTAACCGAGTTGTTCGAGGCTCGTAATCCATCTAACCCAGCTATCGTATCTGAGATCGACGGTGAGGTATCATTCGGTAAGATTAAGCGTGGTAACCGCGAGGTTATCATCACATCTAAGGATGGCGAGCAGAAGAAGTACCTCGTACCACTTTCACGCCAGATCATCGTTCAGGAGAACGACTATGTGCGTGCAGGTATGGCACTTTCAGATGGCGCTATCACTCCAGGTGATATCTTGCGTATCCTCGGTCCTACCAAGGTTCAGGAGTACATCGTGAACGAGGTACAGGAGGTTTACCGTATGCAGGGTGTAAAGATTAACGATAAGCACTTTGAGGTTATCGTACGCCAGATGATGTCAAAGGTACAGATTGAGGATCCAGGTGATACTCGCTTCTTCGAGGATCAGGTTGTTGATAAGTGGGAGTTCATGGATGTTATCGATGAGCTATACGATAAGGTTGTAGTTACCAATGCTGGTGATTCACAGAATGTACAGCCAGGTCAGATTATCTCAATGCGTAAGTTGCGCGATGAGAACTCTGCACTTAAGCGTCGTGATATGGCACTTGTTGAGGTTCGTCCTATCGTTCCTGCTACATCTAACCAGGTACTTCAGGGTATTACTCGTGCAGCATTGCAGACATCGAGCTTCATCTCGGCTGCATCGTTCCAGGAGACTACTAAGGTACTTAACGAGGCTGCTATCCAGGCTAAGAGTGATGATCTTGTTAACCTTAAGGAGAATGTTATCACAGGTAACCCAATCCCAGGTGGTACAGGTCTTCGTGATTACGATGATTTGATCGTAGGTCTAAACTCTGAGCTTCAGTAAGATCTAAAATAGGGTAGCATCTGCTACCGAACAAAAGTTAAGGATGACCGATTGGTCATCCTTAACTTTTTGTGTTAACACAATATCTAAATATGGTAATTTACCTTTAGATTATATGTTTGTTTTCTTCCAGTATCAAGTTCTAAGGTAACCGATATTGGGTGTATCTCGTTACCCTCATGTGGATGTTTGCAGATAAGTTGGAAAGATGTGTGAATAAACCACATATCGTCTCTCTTTAGTTCTGCAACACAGCGCTCCTCCCATACCTCACGATTGTATCCCTCGAAAATACTATCGTCAAAGCCACTATCTACATAATATTTATATGTAGCATATTTTACATCGAACAAGTCGTTTATATTACTACCAGCAGGATGTGTGCTATCCCAATAGTTATTCGTAATAATTTCTATAGATGTTATAGACTCGCTATAGGCAATATCGTTTGGGTCACACCACTCCCAATACTCTTTCGTATCTCCATATTTCGCCTTTATCTGATTATACTCTTTATCTTTGAAGTGGTCTGCAACGTATGTGTCTAAATTGTCGCGAAAAGTAGAAAAGTCTATTGTTAGATGGGGCATGTTGTTTCGCTTGTGAATAATTATATTATTGTTAATCGTGTGATACTGAGCAATAAATCCTAATGCAGGATGCTTGGACATATCATTGCTATGGTCACTCCAATCAATAAATGGGTTCGACCAACACCCAGTTAACATAAATATACATAACAGGATTATGGGTGAGAAGCTTTTCATCCTATTTAACTATAATAACATTTATTATATTATTGCAGCTTCAACTATATTGGAGGGATATGAGAGTCGATTTAGTTCCTTAATATCATGGATAATATCGCCTCGGCGCACCTCTCTGGCTCCTCGATAAAGCCCATGTGACCCGACTCCTCAAGCCATAGTACGCGGGCATTGGGATCTTGGGCGATCATCTCCTCGGCAACCTCATTAGGGATGTAGTAGTCGTGCTTGCCGAAGATAAAGAGGTGAGGTATGCCGCTGTCTCGAAGCTCCTCACCACGACTCTTACGCTCAATCATACCACCGAGTATTGCGATAACACCCTCATCCTCAGTGATAAGTATAAGCTCGCGCAAATCCTCGATATAGTCGTTGAAGCGCTTTACATTATGTGGTGCAAAGCCAGCATGAGGCACAAGGCGTGCTAATGTATTCTTCTTGCCCGCCTTGATAAGTTCAATCTCTCTGCGGCGGCGGTCGCACTTCTCCTGGCTATCTGCCGAGGTCGTAGAGCTAAGCAGCACAATGCTATCGAGCCTCTCCTTGTATGCCTCGACCATAGCTAACGCCACATATCCACCCATTGAGTGACCCACGACGCTGTAGCGTTCGATGCCCAAGGCCTCCATAGTGAGTGCCACGCACCCAGCGAGGTACTCCATAGTGTGTGTCTCACCATTAACCATAGAGACGCCATGACCTGGCAAATCGAGAGTTACTACGCGCACGCTACCCTTTAGCAGGTCTACGAACTCGTCCCATACAAGCATAGACTCCAAGTAACCATGAAGTAGTACTACACACTTCTCGCCGCGCTCTGTATCGGCAACATGCATTGGGGTATCCCCAGCCATTAAAAACTTTTCAACCATAGGGCAATACTTTTAATTCTACAATATTATGAAAAAACCGTGAGATATGCAATAGTGAGGTATAAAAAACTTAAATCAAGTATTTTGTATGGAACATTGTTTTGCTCCTTACTAAAAAAATGCCTATATTTGAGGTGTTATTATTCGAAATTATACAATTATTAACCATATTACCACTATGAGTCACAAGAAAGAGTCTTACATTGCGCCCGATATTGATCTATTGGTTGTATCTGTTGAGCAGGGCTTTGCTAACTCCATGGAGGATCCTTATGAGGACGAGGAGATGGATTGGTAATCGAAACAAACAAACTAACTATACACATGAGAAATTTAAAACTTTTTGCACTTGTAGCACTATTTTTTGCTGCATGTAACACCGATGCTCTCGATGAGCGTGAGGCGGGTAAGGTGGGTGATTTCGCCCCTGAGACCATTACTGTAGGCTTTGAGGATGACACACGCATCCAGCTCCAGTATGGCAAGACCGTATGGACTAAGAACGATGAGGTATCTGTATTTTATCTCTCGGATGCCAACCAGAAGTGGCAGTATAAGGGCGCTACAGGTAATCGCACCGCGCAGCTTAGCCGTGTAGATGCTGGCGTGGCTACTAAGGAGATGGATAAGGTTATCGTTGTCTATCCTTACAATGCTAACTACTTTATCCACCCTACAACACAGAATATCAAGGCGTGGCTTCCAGCTACACAGAGCTACCTTAAGGATAGCTATGGCTTGGATGGTAATATTATGATTTCTCAGAGCGAGTACAACCAGTTCTCGTTGAAGAATGTATGTGGCTGGCTTAAGGTTAAGCTCACAGGTTTTGGCGATGTTATCAAGTCTATCAAGGTTGAGGGTAACAATGGCGAGCAGGTTGCAGGTGAGTTGTATATCAACCCTGAGACAGCTATCGCTACTCTTGCTGCGGCTGATGGCGAGGCTAACGACGACGATGGCTCTGCTGGTGGCACTCTTGTCTTCGATGACACTATTCTCTACGAGACTACTCTCGATTGTGGCGAGGGCGTGGAGCTTGGCCTTGCTGCTACCGATTTCTATATCGCGCTTCCTCCACAGACTTTTGAGAAGGGTATCACCATCACCGTTGAGGATGCCAATGGCTTCGCTATGACTAAGTCTACCGATAAGGTTGTTACTATCGACCGCAACCATATCCTCCCTATGAAGTCGTTCACATTTGTGAATCCAAATAATGGCGAGAACGCTGTTATCGGCAATAACCAGATTTGGTACACTGCCTCTAAGCAGTTTACTCCATACTACGATACTAAGTACTACTTCGGTGCCAACCTCGAGTCAAATGTATGGAACGCGGAGACCGGTCTTGGCGTCCTTACTTTCGATGGCGTAGTAACTATGATTGGCGAATACGCCTTTAAGAACTGTACATCGTTGCAGAGCATCGTTATCCCAGAGAGCGTAACCTCTCTTGGCGAGGGTGCATTCTATGGTTGCGAGAATCTTGCTTCTATTACTATCCCAGAGAGTGTTGAGGAGATTGGTACATATGCTTTCACATACACTAAGAAACTAGCTAAGTTTGATGGTAAGTATGCCTCAGAGGATGGTCGTACGCTTGTTAAG
>JAFYRL010000147.1 GCA_017546975.1 Alistipes sp. | reverse complement strand
CTCTTTGTAACGCTTTATCGTCTCGGAGATACCCAGATAAAGGGCGTCACAAATGAGAGCATGGCCTATAGACACCTCATCGAGATGAGGTACACACTCAGCAAAGTAGGCCAAATTCTCCAAACTAAGATCATGACCAGCATTCAAGCCCAAGCCTGCCTTGCGAGCCGCTGCAGCTGCAACAACATAGGGCGCCACCGCCTCTTCACGATTGGCCGCATAACCAGCCGCATAAGGTTCGGTATAGAGCTCTACACGATCGGCACCAGCCTTAGCAGCATACTCAATCATCTTCACATCGGGATCGACAAAGATAGAGGTGCGAATACCCGCCTCACTGAAAGTCGCTACCACCTCGGTAAGAAACTCCTGGTTTGCCATAGTATCCCATCCATGATTTGATGTCAGTTGATCTGGAGCATCGGGCACAAGTGTCACCTGAGCAGGCTTTACCTGCAACACCAAATCGATAAACTCCCGACTGGGATACCCTTCAATATTAAATTCTGTTGTCAACAAGGGGCGCAGTGCATAAACATCAGCACGACGTATGTGGCGTTCATCAGGACGCGGATGTACTGTGATACCCTGAGCGCCCATTGCTTCGCAGTCTAAGGCAAAGCGACACACATCAGGATTGTTGCCACCGCGTGCATTGCGCAGCGTAGCCACCTTGTTTATATTTACACTAAGTTTCGTCATATATATCCGAAAAATGTATTACCTTTGCTATGCGTTTTTCCTAATAACGCATTTTCGCTACAAAGTTAATAGGAAAAAAGCAGAATTTATACCTTTTTAAATAAAAAGATTAGCACCCATGCGATTTGCCCTATTTGGAAACACCTATGAGACCTATAAGTCGGTACATGCCGAGCAGTTGCTGCGTATTCTCTCACACTACGGAGATGAGGTATATGCAGACCCCGACTTTTACCGTTTTCTGCGTGAAGAGCAACCCTTCGCCTTTGAGCCTGCAGGTATCATCAGTGATCTGACAGGGCAAGATATAGACATGGCCATCAGTCTTGGCGGCGACGGCACCTTCTTGAAAGCTGCTCGCTGCGTAGGCAAGACCAATATCCCTATCGTAGGTATCAATACTGGCAGACTGGGATTCCTTGCAGATGTATCAGCCGATGAGATGGAAAACTTCTTTGCACAATTACATGAGGGCCGATATATCGTACGCGAACGCAGCTTACTAGAACTTATCGTGAATGACGATACCGAACATCCTGCTTATGCGCTTAATGAGGTTACCGTATCAAAGCACGATAGTTCCTCAATGATTGCCGTGCGCACTACCATCAATGGAGAACATTTGGCCACATACATGGGAGATGGGCTCATCGTGGCAACACCCACAGGATCTACAGCCTACTCGCTTAGCGCAGGAGGCCCTATCATCTACCCACAAGCTGATGTATTTGTTCTTACTGCCGTAGCGCCACACAGTTTGGGTGTACGCCCTATGGTTATTGCAGATGACAAGACATTACATCTCTCCATAGAGAGCCGAAACGGTAGTTTCCTCGTAGCTATCGATGGCATCAGCTGCAGTTACCCAGAGCAAACCACCCTAACACTACGAAAAGCCCCACACACTATCCGCGTAGTCAAACAAGAGGACAGCACCTTCTTCCGCACTCTGCAAAGCAAGATGATGTGGGGAACTGATCCGAGAGAGTAATAAGGAATAGAACATATTTTCTTCCCCCAAAAAAGCATTTTATAAAATGAAAAGAGTAGTCCGATTTATCATCGTCATCCTCTATATCCTCGTAGCGTCATACGGCTGTTATAACGCTTGGAAGTACGGCAGTCATTTCTTTCTGTACTTCACCAACTTGGGCAACCTCTATTGCTTAGCTTTGATGATCAACGAATTAGTCCGACTCATACGCCACAAGTCTATATCTTTACCACTGTTGCAGTGGGAGTTTGCTGGCCTCATCACCATCATTGTCATCAGCGTGGTATATAACTTATTGTTAGGAGATCCTACATCACCATCTTACTGGGCCAACAAACCCAGCGTATGCCTACATCTTATCACACCTATACTCTACACCTTCTACATACTCACCACTCGCCCCATACGTAAGGTAAATGTAGGCGGTGTACAAAGCAGCATACTACTCCCCTACCTATATGTCGCATTTATCTACGTACGACATTTCATCACGGGAGATAACTGGTTCCCATACTTCTTCCTTGACCTCAACCGCATTGGTTGGAGTGGAGCTCTCTGCTGGATAATTGGACTTACCGTGATATTTGCATTGATTGGCATCGTCTTTATTTATATAGGAAGACGGCGCACAAGAACTGCACGCCGTCTTTAGAGTCAAGCACCTATCGCACTATTAGAGGTAACGATAGTTGTAGTATGTACCCTCTGCAGTGTCAGTCGGGATAATATACTTATCCAGCAACTTTTGCAGTTCTTTTACTGTATTTCCTTCAGGCTTGCGGCTATATTGATAACCTGCTTGCTTCTTAGTAAGAGACTTATCGCTCTTTTCGGTCTGTCCCACAAAGTGTTCCTTACCGTGAGCCCAGTTCCATTCGAAATAGAAGTAGTCTACACCCGTACAATCATGCTCAAAGAAGTACTCCCAACGTGGCAGGTAGTAGTCCTTAAGCAATCCCTGCCATGAGCGGTACGAGTAGTCACGCAGTCTACCACCATTATTCTGAGCGTAGTCACCCCAAGTGGTAATCAATGTACGCGCATTATTAAACTCGTACCAATCTGCCGTAGCAGTAGTGGCGCCATAAACTTCAGCAGCAGCATCTCGCGCCTCCTCAGTCCACTTACCTAAGCGGAAGTTTAAGTTAGTTCCCTTAAAGACATCCACATCAGCAATAAGTGCGAGGAAAGCATCACGACGCGTGATATAGGTCTCATCTGTCGAGAAGCTATCTCCGGCAGCCTGCTTAGCTTCCTTAATACCGAGCAACAAATCGTATGCATAGTCTGCCATTACAGCACCGCCAAGTTCCACGAGATCATAGTAATAGTTACTTTCTTGGACAGAGCCCTTCTTCAAGCCAAGAGTCTTACTTTGGCTTAATAGCTTATAGGTAGCATCGATAAGCATTTGGCGACGTTCCTTGGTATAAACCGCACCAGCATGATTAATCGTCTTACCCCAAGTGCTGGCAGGACGAGCATCCAAGTTGGGACGCGCACCCCACACATCTTCTACCGGGCCCTGTATAGCATCGGCGCCATAATTGAGCACGCCCTGTCGGAGCAGTTCCCATGCTTCTTGCGTCACTTTATTATCTGCGCCATAGCGTGCAGTTGCGTAATCCTTCACCCAAGCCTGCATATCGGGCTTTTTACCCATCCAAGGCAATTGGAAGATAAGGTCATAGACTACGGGAGTCTGCTCTATCGCCTCGGGAGCCACACCTATACCCTTGATCGTAGTATACTTACTCTTATAAGTGAAATAGTTGTCAGCTACATTATTGAGTCGTCCCATCAAGCCAGAGCGACCTCCAAAGTTAGGGATAGCACAGAAAACAGCATCTTGCGGAGCATATCCGTTAAAGGTATCAAACTTAGGCATTCCATCAGAGAAGAGGTCGAGTACGACAAGACGTCCTTCGGGGACAGCATCGAGAGCTAACTTCTTGCTATGATTCCACTGCCATTGCTGAATAACCCACTGTGAGCCCTTCTTTGCAGCCTCCATCACATCATAGATTGCTCTATAGGCCTCAGAGTACTTACCGCTACGGATGCCACCACCTTCGTGGAATGGGTCCATAGAGTAATACTGGCTCTCGCCCATCACCTCTTCCAGACATGCGTAGTAGTCGGCAGCAATCTCCGCAAAGCGCTCAGCTGTAGGATCTATTATACGAGGGCGAACATAGCCACACCACAGTCCGCCATTGGGGTCGGTGGCTACACCAGTCTTTTCGGTAAAGTTGCTCGGTATCATACCTGAGAATCCAGGCAGTACGGGCTGCATACCTAACTCACGCTGACGATTGACAATGTTTGTCGCAAGTGTCTGCTGGCGCGCATACCATGCATCGTCTTGAACACCGCCCCAGCCATCGAGACCTGTTCCACCCCATCCTTCGAGGTTATTCATACCCCACCAAGCAGTAAAGGCAGGTCCTGCCACGAAGGCTTTTGCCTCCT
>JAFYRL010000146.1 GCA_017546975.1 Alistipes sp. | reverse complement strand
GGAGCGTCCTGTATTATGTGAGTGCTTGGACTACTGTATTGCTAATGGTATCCACACGCTCCTTATCAGTGAACTATCCCGCTTGGGTCGTAATGTGGACGAGGTATTAGCCAATGTTAAACGATGTAAGGATAACAACCTTAACATATATTTTCAAAAGGAGAACATATCTATCTTTCAGGCAGATGGTTCTAAAAATCCATTCCTCAACATCTTTATCAGCGTCCTCGCAACTTGTGCCGAAATGGAACGCGAGGCTATCGCCTTTCGCCTAAATAGCGGGTTGAAACGCTATAAAGAGAACGGAGGCAAGGTCGGTCGCAAGGTCGGCTCTGTTAAGACCAAGGAGAAGAAGCAAGAGGAGTACGCAAAGGTACTACGATGCTTGAAGCAAGGCAAGTCGATACGAGATACCGCAACACTATGCGCTGTATCGGTAAGCACAGTATTCCGAGTGAAGCGTGAATTTGGAGTGTAAGTATCTTATTTTCAGGATGGAAAAACCATAGAAAATTATCACGAACAACTGTTGGGTGGGGTGTTATTTGCGTCCCCCACCAATAAAAAAATCAAAATGGATAACAGTTAAAAAATGACACTTATGACCCTATACCCCCTCCTATGTGACATAAAAATAGATGTGTTTCCATATAAAAATATATCCATAAAAGATTGATACACAATACTTAATATGAATATATTAGATTAAAAATCACAAAACAATTACTCTTCTATTTCCATCAAATCAGTCGTAGATATTTTATCCTCGAATAGGCGTTGTAGGATGTCCGTATGCGCTTCATACAACTTGTCATAGTCGATGGCGATGTAGTGATTAGCGGCTACGCTCTTACTTGAATGACCAAGACCCGCATCGACATACTCCTGACCTAACTGATACTCCGAACTCATCAAGGTTGACCAAGTATGGCGGGCAGTATAGAAACAAAACTCATCATCGAAGCCCATAATCGTTCTAACCTGACGGGTTATCTTCTGAATGTTTCCCGCAAAGGTATGATACCTATTATATATAGCATCGAACGCAAAGTAGCGACTTGAACTAACAGCCTTACTCCATACATTAGCACGACTCGTTGTGAGATATGGAGCGATAACATCGTGAAGTTGAGTGGCGTGCGCGTTCATCATAACAATTATTTCCTTACCTGTCTTATCTCTGATATACTTTATCTCTCCTGTGTCGCCCTTCATCTTAACAGCCTTCTTCTGCAACTGATAGATGTCGGTCAAATTCATACCCATCGTGCAGAATGAGAATATAAAAAGGTCGCGTACCATCCTCTGACGCATCGTTGGGAATGGGTAGTTGAGGAAGGCGCGTAGTTCGGCCATAGATAGAGTATAGGGCTGTGTATGTACCACGCCCGCCCTAAACTTCTTGAACGCACGCAAGACCCTCTCGGATAGCCTATCGGCATCCACAGCGCAGTTTATAACCTTCTTAAGACAACTCGCATAGGTGTTGACTGTCCAAGCAGATAGCGACTGAAGATTAAGAGGATTACTACCACGCACATACTGATAACCGCCACCCTGAATGTATGAGAGGTAGCCCTTAACCCAATCAACAGTTATGTCGCGGAACAGGATAGTGTCCTTACCGCTACAAGCAATCTGATAACTGACAAGGCTCTTAAGAGCGTAGATATACTTCTCTTGCGATTTGGGGGTCTGCACCGCTATCGTGTTCCAATACTCCACGAAGTCGCCATTGCCAACACCCTCGTTCTGTTTTGAGTGGGGTGAGTAGTTGAGGATAGCATCCATCACACCCTTCGCAGTCATCTCTCCTAACACACCACGCTTCTGAAGAAGAGCCTCAACCTCCTTCGCTCTAATCATTAGTTGAGCAAGGAACTCGTTGTTGCGCTCCTTCTCGGCGCGTACTTCGTAGGTATCAGTGCGACGAATACTAATGCGCTGACCCTTCTCGTTCCATTCCGCCTTGGCAACGGACATATCCATCGAACGCATTGTATTGGTGTTGAGGTGGCGGATTTTAAGATAGACAGGATAAGTGCCATTATCCTTCTTTCTACCGAGTACATAGTTAAAGGTTGCCATAGATTACTCCATTTACTCCGTATTTACTCTGTATTTACTCTGTTTTACTCACGGTAAAGATAGATAATATAAATGGAATAAGGAAATAAATTAACTCTTTTCTTATAATATAAGATGTAAGTTAATCCTTGATAAATGGGCTTATGGGCTGATTTAGAGGTATATATAAAACAAAAGAGAGAAGCACGATGTCTTCTCTCCTTTGAGCTGTTGATGAGGCTTGAACTCACGACCTCTTCCTTACCAAGGAAGTGCTCTACCACTGAGCTACAACAGCATTAATAAACCCTACTCCTATGAAAGAGTGCGCAAAAGTACACAATATTTTTGAATCTGCAAACTTTTTGCGGGAAAATTTTACTTTGCCCCGCAAAAAGTTGCATTATCATACTCCTACTTCTGCTCGCCACCCTGTGCCGCATCACCATCCTTTGGCGTTTTGC
>JAFYRL010000145.1 GCA_017546975.1 Alistipes sp. | reverse complement strand
GCTAAGGTATTGAACGATAACTTCGGTCTTGTTAATGGTCTTATGACAACTGTACACTCAGTAACTGCAACTCAGAAGACTGTTGACGGTCCATCACTTAAGGACTGGCGTGGTGGCCGCGCAGCTTGCGGTAACATCATCCCATCATCTACAGGTGCTGCTAAGGCTGTAGGTAAGGTTATCCCAGCTCTTAAGGGTAAGCTTACAGGTATGTCAATGCGTGTTCCTACTTTGGATGTATCAGTTGTTGACCTTACTGTAAACCTTGAGAAGCCAGCTACTTATGAGGAGGTATGTGCAGCTATGAAGCGTGCTTCTGAGGGCGAGTTCAAGGGTATTCTTGGCTACACTGACGAGGCTGTTGTATCTTCAGACTTCCTTGGTGATCCACGCACATCTATCTTCGATGCAACTGCAGGTATCGCTATCAACGAGACATTCATGAAGGTTGTATCTTGGTACGACAACGAGTGGGGTTACTCAAACAAGGTGTTGGATCTTATCTCAGTGATGAAGGCATACAACAAGTAATTTTTGATTATAAGGGCGCATCTGCGGCCTATCCTAAAAGTAAGACCCCTTGGGCTGTACTATTTGTACTATCCCAAGGGGATCTTCATTTACGATAGACCACATCTGCAACCCTTCTAATCAAAAATATAATTTCTTGTGATAAGTCGCAATCTGCGGCACATCCCTAAAAGTAAACCATCCAGGGCTGTACTAAGTGTACTATCCCTGGATGGTTTCTTTTGTGATGCACCACATCTTACGACTTCGGACACCAAATTATTTCTTATGATAGAATAAATCTGCACCCTTCTGACAAGAATTTAGGTCGTGGTGCTAATTTAGGTGGGTGTTGATGAGTTCTGCTATCGCTCTACTCATTAGAACTCATAGTAACCCATAAGAACATACTCCTAAAAAAGGCACAGCCTTTTCCATTACTAATTTTTACCTCCGCCGTAGTTCGTCCTAAGGTAGTCCATAGGTGTGAAGCGCGTTGGACGCTGAGGGATTGTTGGGTCGGTAATGTCTGCTTGGATATATAGTCTTCGACCACGCATAACATAGTCGTTAATAAACTGTAATATAAGCTCTTGCTGATCCAAAAGAGGTGTTGCAGCAAGGGTGTGAGTGACATGCTGTGCCGAGTAGAAATAGTATGGCGACTTAATCTTGTTAAGCTGTTTGACGATATGTTTCGAGCCGTAGAAGCCTATGCCCATAATCGAAGATTTATGGTAGGGGACATTACTATCGGAGGTGCCATGAAAGAGCAACATCGGAGCGGCCTCGCTCTTAAACTTTGGCTTGCCTTTAGTTGTAAATATCGCACCTGCGCACGACACAACACCTGCATATCGGAACTCCTCAGGTAGTACCTTAGCCCTATCATCGCCGTTGCAGCGTAGCCACTCGGCCTGTAGCGCTGTGATAGCGCCTGCGCTCGAACCACTAATCATAATTAGCGTAGGGTCGATGCTCCACTCCTCGGCGTTGTTAATCACATAGTTAGTCGCAGCGTATAGGTCCTCCACGGCAATATCAACAGTCCATATCAGGGTTTTGGTCATGGTGATATAGTTTGAGGCTGGAGGTGCGAGGTTTAGGCCTAAGCGGTAGTCTATGGATATTGCCACGATGCCTTCGCGTGCAAGACGCTCGAAGTATGAGATATACATCTCGTTATCCCTCTCTCCACGATAGAAGCCACCGCCAAAGGCGAAAATCATACAGGGGCGTGCATAGTCGCTCTCTGTGACTACATCGTATCTATCGAGCATAAGCTCTATGCCATCATGTGTTGCGTAGTGGTGTGTTGTTTTCACCACCTCTTGTGCTGATGTTGCTACTACTGCAAGGAGTAGTGCAATGGTTGTAAAGAGTCGTTTCATTGTTATCGTGGCCATTCGCCGATTTCCATATTTTTTATCTCTCCCGCCTCAATGTCGAAGCGTATTGCTGTTCGCACTTTGTGAATGCCGTAATTGCCTGCTGCTCCGGGGTTTATATGGAGTAGATTGTACACGGGGTCGTATATGACCTTAAGTATATGCGAGTGTCCTGCCACAAATATCTTAGGTTGCGACACATGTATATGTTGCAACGCCTTTGGGGCATAGTGTCGTGGGTAGCCACCTATATGTGTCATAAGCACCTTAACACCATCCACCTCGAAGAGGTTAAACTCCGAGAACATACGCCTCATCACACCGCCATCGATATTTCCATAGACGGCCTTTAGCGGCTTGAACGCTGCAATCTTGTCTGCCACCTCCACCGAGCCAAAATCTCCCGCATGCCATATCTGGTCACACGGTGTTAGGAACTCCATAAGTGGCTTGTCAAAGACTCCGTGAGTGTCCGATATTACACCAATTTTCATGCTCAAAATAATTTTCTAACTACAAAGATAGGAAAAACTATTTAGTTAGCCCTGCATCCTATTTTTTTATTGTGTTGTTCTTCGATAATTATGCTAATTATTAAGGAAAGATTTACTACATTTGCGTAATTGTTTATACTTAGTATAAAGGGATGTTCTATAAATTAGTAAATTAAGTTTAACAATAGGTAGTTTTATTTTATATTTCGGTTGCTTTTGTGTCTATTTCGGCATCTATCTTATCTTTCCTCGGTTGCTATGCCCGCATAGCGCCCT
>JAFYRL010000144.1 GCA_017546975.1 Alistipes sp. | reverse complement strand
CTTCAAGGGTATCAACGACAAGTTCGACGGTCAGGGTAACTACACTCTCGGTATCACCGAGCAGATTATCTTCCCTGAGATCGACATCGACAAGATCACTAAGATCTTCGGTATGGAGATTACATTCGTTACATCAGCAAAGACTGACGAGGAGGCATACTCATTGCTTCGTGAGTTCGGTCTTCCATTTAAGAACGCTAAAAAGAACCAGTAACCTATGGCAAAGGAGTCAATGAAGGCACGCGAGGTAAAGCGTGCAAAGCTTGCGCAGCGTTACGCTCACAAGCGTGAGGAGATCGCTGCAAAGGTTAAGGCAGGTGAGATGGATCACGAGGAGGCATGGATTGCACTTTCTAAGTTGCCACGCAACTCTAATCCTATCCGTCAGCACAACCGTTGTATGATCACTGGTCGTCCAAAGGGTTATATGCGTCAGTTCGGTATCAGCCGTATCCAGTTCCGTGAGATGGCTTCGAACGGCTTGATCCCAGGCGTTAAGAAGGCCAGCTGGTAGTATTTAAGTCTTAATCAGCTGGTAAGCAATTTACTTTGGCATAGCAAATCCCTTTACCTCGGTAAATAGTGGTTTGCTAAGCCTTGTAATCAGACCAGCTTGGTTATACAGCTTAAATTATCATTGAAACTAAGGGTGTCGTTATATACCTATATATATGATAGCCCCTTAAAGAAGAGATGTAGCTCGCCTTGGCGAAAGCGCATTCTCGGATAAGAAGATCCCTAACTAGGTGTCCCGAAAGGGATGCCTTAGTTATTGGGTCGGATAAGGTAGTCATTTGTTCGGTGCTTGATATGTGTGCATGCAAAGCTGTACATATATATATAATAAGGGTGCCATAGTGAGTTTATCACAAGCAAAGACTCTCCTTATATGGGTATGATGTGCAAGTACTATGTTGTACACACCGTGCAAAAGTGTCATCCATGGGATGATAACTTGCTGGTGGGGTGATGTGGGAAAGTGTGTCGTGCCGAGTAAAATCTCGAACTCAGGGTGTTAATCAACTTGAGGTAACGGGAGAGCAAAGAAGCGTATGCATAAGTGTATATGCTTTTATGCTGGAAGTTATCTGTATAAGTTTTACCACCTCTCATCTTTGGGAGTTCGTAACTCAATGAAGCGTGTGGTATGTTGTGTATCCCGCTTTTTGAGTTGCTGTGACTGCTAAGTTTTGGAGATTTCTCACATCTGTTGGTCGGCCATCTTGCTTTGCCAGCAGTTGTTGTGTAAAGACAAACGAGCGTAACTCCTTAAAAAATAGGATGAAAAGTTTGGTAAGTTCGGATTTTATTCGTAAATTTGCCCGCTATTTGTGCGTAACGCATCCTCGTGTGCGTGTGAGTTATGAGGGTGAGAGAGAGGAGTGATGTGTGATAAGGCGCTGATAGTAAGCTAATTACGAATGCAATAAAGCAGATATAAACTTTTTTATTTTTTAATTTTTAACTTTTAATTCATTATGACAGATCCAATTGCGGACTTTCTAACTCGAATTAGAAATGCAGTGAAAGCCAACCACAAGGTGGTTGAAGCTCCTGGTTCAAAAATTAAGCAGGAAATCACCAAGATCTTGTTCGATCAGGGTTACATCCTTGCCTACAAGTTTGACAAGGACGAGAAGGGTCACCCTTCAATCAAGGTTGCTTTGAAGTATGATGCAGCAACTAAGACAAACGCTATCAAGAACCTTAAGCGTGTAAGCCGT
>JAFYRL010000143.1 GCA_017546975.1 Alistipes sp. | reverse complement strand
TTTGTCGTTAAGCTTGCTCTCAAAATGCTCATTTACGCCGAGTAAACTCCGCTTTTTCGAGCTTCGCAAGCCTAAAATTAGCTCTTGTTATACAACTTCACAAAGAACTGAGGGTGCCAACAGACTTGTTGGACACCCTCATTCTTATTTTGTCGGGTCATCAACAAACCTCTCATCAAAGTTTACCAGATAGACACGCTCCGTGGCGCGGGTGATGGCGGTGTAGAGCCAGCGAAGCATATCCTTTGACATCGGCTCATCACCGAATAGGCAACGGTCTATAAATACGGCGCTCCATTGACCACCCTGGGCCTTGTGGCAAGTTACAGCATAGCTGAATTTGACCTGCATAGCGTTGAAGTATTTATTATCGCGTATCTCCTTGTACCTCTTTGCTTTAGACTTAATATCTAAGTAGTCTTTTTCGACCTCGTCAAAGAGTGCGCGACTCTGCTCGCGGGTTAGTGAAGGAGACTCCGAAGCGAGGGTGTCGAGCATGACCTTGACATCCATCTGATAGTCTCCGTAGTCAGGAAATTGAAGTGTTGCATCTATAAAGCGGAAGCCGTAGAACTCCTCGAAGCGGCGTATGCGTTTTAGGCGCACAACATCGCCATTCGCCACAAATGACATAGGTGAGTTCTCGTCATGTTCGGCGTAGTGGTAGTTGTTCTTCACAATCATCAACATATCGCCACTCTCAATCTCCTCCTCGGCAGATAGGTTGTAGCGTCTGATGCCCTCGTTATAGCGATTTGCGCGCTTGTTGGAGCGTGTGATAACAATGGTCTCATCTCTGCCATATCTGTCGTAGCACTCCTGTAGCGTATCCAATAACTCGCCGCCGTTAATGCTCTTGAAATCAGGGAATGAGGTGTCGAAGTGCGGTATCTCATGAATACGATTTTCGAGCATGCAGCGTAACATTGTGGCATTGAAAAGAATGCCTGAGTCGTTGCTTTGACGCACAACCTCGTCCATCGTGGCATACTCTATGTCGCCGTAGTGTGCGAGCGATATGGGGTCCAGCGCAGGGCTTATATCGCTACCCACGGGAGGTAGCTGAGCATCGTCACCCACAAGCATCAATCTACACTCCTTGCCTGAGCGCACATAGTCAATTAGATCGTTGAGCAGGTCGCCTGAACCGAAGATTGCGCCCTCGCTACTCCCTGATGAGAGCATCGAGGCCTCGTCAACGATAAATACAGCCCCCTTCTCCTTGTTGTAGTCGAGTGAGAACTTAGACTCATATCCCGTTGTGCTACGCTCACGATATATGCGCTTATGTATGGTCAAAGCGGCGCTGTTTGAGTAGTGTGATAACACCTTTGCCGCGCGACCCGTAGGTGCGAGGAGTATGGTCTTTATTCCAAGCTCCTTTAGTGCTGATACTGTGGCAGATATAAGCGTTGTCTTGCCCGTTCCAGCATATCCATTAAGCAGAAATATTCGCCTATAATCATCGTCAGCAAGCCAGGAAGATAGTTTTTCTATTATTTTTTTTTGGCTAATTGTTGCGTCAACCGATAATTTTGCGTAAATTTGATGCGAAATATGTGTACTAAGCATAAAGCTCGTGTTTAGTTAATACTTAATTGACGATACAAACTTAATAATAAATAACTAAAATGAAAAAAACAGGTCTTACTTTATTACTTGTAGCGATTGTTTGCGGCCTTATCTTCTGGATTTGGAGTATGCTTTCAACACCTATCAAGTTTGAGAGTCACTTTGCTGAGCGTAGCAAGGCTGTCATCGAGAAGGAGGAGTACATCATCAAGCTCGTTCAGGGCTACCGTGACTCTAACCCAAACAAGAAGTTTACAACAAGCTGGGATGAGCTTATCGACTTTGCACTTAACGGTACTATGGAGTATCGTAGCCAGATTTACGATGAGAACAACCTTAAGAATGCTGCTATCTTGGCTGAGTTGCGCAAGGATAAGAATTGGAAGAATGAGCGCGTAACACGAGTTCCTGCACGCGATACACTTTTTGATGATGACTTCGGTAAGTGCCGTCTTACAGAGGAGCAGATTCGCAACTTGCGTTACATCCCATTCACACACAATACTGAGGAGTTCCGTCTTGATACTATCACATATGAGGTAGGTAGCTATCGTACACACCTTATTCGTTGCCACGCTCCTTATGTGAAGTTTATCGACACCGACACTTACAACCAGTGGTTCTGGAATGAGCTTAACGACCAGTTCAACTACTTCATCAACCACCAGGAGGCAAATGAGGATCTTAAGAAGATGAAGGCTGAGGGTCTTAAGGCTACAGTTACTCGCAATCCTAAGTATATGATTGGTGAGGCTCACCCAATTCCTATGGACCTTGAGTTCTTCGGTATCTCATTCGGTAGCCTCGAGGAGCCTACAAATGAGGCTGGTAGCTGGGGCGGTAAGGCTGAGTAATTATGACTCAAAATATGCCAAATAGTGTGTCCATCCGCCTTATGTCGGGTGGACACGCCTTTTCTAAGCAGGATGTAGAGAGCATCCAGACTGCGGGCAATGGCGTGCGTGTTGAGGTTATAACCTCAAAAAGCGTACTCCGTCCAGCCGAGGGTTTTGTGCCTGAGGGTGCGCGCAATGACCTTGAGGCTGTTGGTATCGCTGTCGCAGATAATGAGTGTGTAGTATATAGCGCAGAGTGCAACGGTAGGGTAGCTGTTATGGCTATTAGCCGCGAGTGCGCAGATGCTATCGCTAAGTTGGGTGTTGAGGTAAACTATACCTCTCCGCTTGTTTCGGGCGAAGATATGGCCGATAGCACTTATATCGCTCTCTATGGCGATGTGATGTACCTTAGAGTATATGGTCAGGAATTACGCTTTGCAGAGGCTGTAAGCGTAAATAACGATGCAGATATAGTTTATATCCTTGAGAGCCTAAATCGTCTCTATAACATCTATAACATGCACGCGCGCGCGATAGGGGATGTTAAGCGCCTAAAGAAGGTGTGTAAGAAATATACTAAGCTAAAGTTTTAATATGCGAATAATAAGTGGAAAATATCGTGGTCGTACTATCGTGCCACCTCGTAACCTCCGTGCAAGACCTACTACTGACTTTGCAAAGGAGAACCTCTTCAATGTGCTTGTAAACCTTGTGGACTTCGAGGAGCTCGATGTCCTCGACCTATTTTCTGGTACAGGCTCTATAAGCTATGAGTTTGCTTCGCGTGAGGCGCGTAGTGTTACCTCTGTTGAGGTGAATAGTGTGCACCATAACTTCATCCGCCAAACCGCAAAGGAACTTAAATTTGAGAATTTCTACGCTGTTAAGGCTAATGCTTTCCTATATTTGAAGAGCTGCGCTAAGAAATTCGACCTAATTTTCTCGGATGCACCCTACGATTTGGAGGGAAGTGATGAGGTGATAAAACTTGTTTTTGAGCGAGAACTGCTAAATGAGGATGGATTTCTCATCTTTGAGCACTCAAAAGATAGAAATTATGAAAATCATCCATATTTCTGGCAATCAAGAAGTTATGGTAGTGTGCAGTTTTCCTTCTTCAAAAAAGTGTAATTTTTTTGAAAAAAAGTTGCGAAAAAATTTGCAGAATAAAAAAAAAGCAGTACCTTTGCATCGCAATCAAGAAATAAACCACTTGACTGCAAGGTTCTAAAAATCTTGGTGCGTTAGTTCAGCTGGTTAGAATACGTGCCTGTCACGCACGGGGTCAGGGGTTCGAGTCCCCTACGCACCGCCAAGAAACGGATAACTTTCGAGTTGTCCGTTTTTTTTGTTTATGGTTATCGTTGTGCGAGTATGTTGATTTCATCAACCTTGTGTGTCGTGGTGTGATGCATAGTGAGCAAGCTCCCAGCATCACCCCTCGCCCCATATCGCGAAGCGATATACTCGCGCAACGGTTATACTCATCTTCAAGCGTTGTGTATGTCACTGCTCATATAATAGGGGTTGAGCCGATAGGGTAATGATTTATTGCTCGGCTACGCCTGCGCTATATGGTATCGGCTCTACTGCTTCGCAGTTCGAGTCCCCAAGTAGGGCGGCACTACTTCGTAGTCATGTGCCAACTGAGTGGCGCTTTAGGGGGTATTGATATCTAAACAAGTATCCACCTCTGTACAAGAGATGGATACCAGTCGTAAATAACCTCGTTATAATGTTTTGCGCTTAAAAATCGCTATGGTAACTTAGTCTTGTGGGACATCATAGGTAACCGGATAAACTTGCCAGTCACTTCTATTGTTGTTAGTAGAGGTAGAACTTCGCACCGTTCCTTGGCTTGATTCACGTATATAGTTGGTGACGGTATTCCAGCCCGAATTATAAGTGTACGATATACGCACATAGCTGTTATTCTGAACCGTAAAGGTGTAGTCTGTTCCAGTAGTATCAAACGTTATAATACTATCGTTACTATTACTACTCTTCAACTGCTCATTTCGTGCAACGCTTACAATCTTCTTATCACTAACCGTAAAGAGGTTGTAGTAGTTCTGCGAGGTATTAGCAGCAAGGTCCTCATTTGCTGCGGTCAGATAGGTCGATGAGTACGATCTATTCTTGAGAACATAGAGCTTATCACCCGTTGTATCAAGCGAGGTTGTACTGTTGTTACCTATTGTCAAGCCAGCGACCTTCATATTACCGAGGTTTATAGTGTAGGTCTCGTTCGCAATATTGACAGTAGCCGACATTGGGTATACATTCTTATCGTTCTTTGACCAAGTTATGCGCCAAGTGGTAGTGTTATCAACGACCTCGGTTAGTGTAGCCGGCTGGCCATTGATAGTTACCGATGTAGGAGTAGCCTTAGCCGAGACATTCACATAGTAGTAAACCTCCTCTCCGATAACCACGAACTCACGAGTATCGCTGGTTACAGATGTGTTGAGAGTATCCTCCCATCGGTTGAACTTAGCATCTACGTCAGCCTGTTGTATTGTTACAGTCTCAGTCTCAAAGTAATCGGCCTTGAGAGTAACGGTACATGGACCACCGGTGTCCTCGGTTGTGGCAAGCTTGATTGTCTGCGTGCCGGCCTGCTTGATGCGGTAGATGTAGCGGTCGCCGCCAGTCTTTGCCTGCGAGTAAACAAGCTGATCATCGGCAGGGTGCAAGCGGTCGAGGGTCACATACATAGGCACTCCAGCATCGCCAGCGTCTGGATAGAGCTTATTCAATGCTTCGAGCGCATCAGTAGAAATGTTGAATGTGAAGTCAACCTCAATATCTGCCTCTGCCGCAAGGCTTTGCGCGCCAAACGCACCGTTAAACTTATATGTCTGACGCTTACCCACAACTGGACCTTCGATGTTATACTCATCAGCATCGAGAGTGAACGACACATCATCTGTGGCCGTTGTTGTCTTGAAGCCCGAGAGGGACACATTGCTTGATGTTGGAGTGTATTTCACCACTGTTGCGTCTGTGTAATTAACTCCACCAAGTGTTCCTGTATATTTCATTCCAACAAGAGATATGGTGACCTCCTTATTGATAGCGCCATTAGCCATCGTAAACTTAAGAGTCACATCCTTATCTACACCCACAGGCGCCTCCGAGCACGACACATTCTCGAATGTATATTTGTAGTTCTTCCAGCTGTCCCACGCCAGATTGAAATATTTGTTTTCTACGTAGAAAGTAGAGGCGTTATCGGCCTTGTTTGTAAGCCAATGGGTGCTATATACCTTCATGTTTCCATCATTAGGCAATGCTTTATATGCATCAAGCGTAGGAATAGTCACAGTATAATAGTACGACAACTGTCCCTTACGGTCCTCTGTGTCGATAATGGTTGTACCCGCAGTCACAGGGATAGTGTTCTTAGAAGCATCAGGAGACAATGTTCGGTCATAAGTCTCCATATTCAGCATAAGAGGGAACATATCATCTGTCATACCCAAAGGCAACTTGATATCGACCTGCATTGGCTGGAGAATAGCACCGGGGACCTTAGGTGTGCACTCGACCGCCATTGTGAGTTTCTTTCGCAATGTGTGTCGAATCTGACGGTTTAGGTTCACATTATCTGTCTTCAGATACAAAATCTGCTGACGGATAATGTCACTCGGATCGTTGACAGATATAGTAACCTCTCTATATCCTTTCCACTCTCCCTCTGTTATATCATTTTCTTTTATCTCGATTCCGGTTATGACATCACCGACAATATTCTCAAAACGAACCAATTCATTATGTACTTTATCCTTCGTATAGGCACTTCCTTCGGTGCCATAATAGTTTGGTATATACTTATATCTAAATACCACAGCATCATTTGTCACCAAGGTAATATCAGTGTAGCTTACCCAGAGGCGTCCCTCTGTGTCAGAAATATTGGTCAGCTTCGAGGTGCTCGATGAACCGGAAATGTTGTTTCCGGCAGCACCTGCAACAGCCTCCTCCAACGAATCATATCCCACATCATGTACTTTAGTGAGATTAAACTGGTACATGAAGTTTCTAAGGATGTTGTAATACTTAATCTCCTCGTTACCGCTGGTCTTGTCGGTATATACCAAGTCCATCTTATAATAGTATGACTTAGTGTTGTCTGGGTCAGTTACAGGCTGACCATTATTATACTTACCCTTGATGATGATATGAGGTGGCGACTCTCGCCACTTCTCCTCCTCATCGGTCATTACCGACACCTTACGCTCGTAGACATAAAATGGGGCATCCGACTTATAGATTCTAACCTCTCCTTCTTTTCCTTCTCCTCTTTTTTCATCGTCTTTATCATATCTGATAAAATCTGTAATAAGCTTTGCAGAAGTAAGTGTATGACCCTCATACCCGAAACCTGAAATCTTTGGGTATGAATAATTCGTAATAGTTCCTTCGTTATCTTTGTCGAAGAAGCTCTGAAACTTCTGCGTATTGCTGTTATATGGAGCAACAGTACCTCTATTGAGAAGGTTATATACGGTAAAACCTTCAAAGTAGAAGGTATTGTCAGTCTTATCAGTAACCGTAATCTCAGCATAGTTTCTCAAGAGAGGAACATGCATAAATTTATCTTTGATATCATCGACAAGAGATACAACAATCTTCTTGGACCCATCAGGTTGCACTACCTCTTTTTCCTCTACGAGGATATGAGCCACCTCTATTCTTGCCCAATATGATGTCTCATAGTCTGTTTGAGTACCTTCACTATCGTTTCGGTCGACAAACATATTGCCGATGATGCTTGTCTCGTGTCCATATACCACTTGATCAACGGGGCAGTTTGCCACATAGTGAATGGTACGAGGCTGATCAGTTACAGTCAGAGTCACCGTATAGTGTCTACCGCCCTCATGTACTACACCATTTTCGTCAACATGGTCGCTTGTACCAAGCTTCTTTGCCTCACAAACCTCCACAAGCATGCCATTCTCGTCAAACACGATAAGATGCAATGTTTTGACATCCTTACTTGGCTCAATAGTGGGGTCTATAGGTGTAAGAACGCCTCGGGTTTCGGGTCCCATTATATCAGCAGTGCTGAATGTAATCGTAGCCTTGCTACCTATCGCACCTACTGGCAAATCGACAGGCTGATTAACCTCTGGCAAATCAACCCTCTGACACGCTACGCCCAGCGCAAGCAACACCAATATATATGTATATAATCTTCTCATTTTAGCTATTACTAATAAACTTTTCTGTCGCCCCAAGTAAACTGATAACCACCGTTTTGACTAAGACTGGAATTAGGTATGGCCTCTCTCTTGCTTCCCCAATACCACTCGTCATATACGCAGCGAACGGAAACGGTAGATTTATTGTTTGTTCCTTTTTGGATACCATCCCAAATTTGAATCGTATTATTGTTATTATTAATGGTATGAGTAGCTGAACAATAATTACTTTCTCCAACAAACAGTTCTTGAATTTTTTTATTGTTTTGTAACATAATGACAAATTGCACTTCTGCGGTTGTCGGAAGTCTCCATCGACCAGCAGGAAATCCATCTTCCTGATAGGATGCACATCTAATGGCGGGAGCAAGATCGTCAATAGAACAATGGCTGTAACCAGCCAATTTCGACGAAATTCTGAATTTTGGTGCAATTACTTGGAATGCACCTTCATCTACCTTTGTGGATGTGGGATAATAATACGTTAATTCCCTCGCTTTTCCATCTACTCCCACTGCCTTCATCCAACCATTAGCATTCGTATTAGGCGTAGTAGTATTCGCATTAGGGACATCGAGTAAATAGGGACTTCGTACTCGGGGGTCACCAATACAGTATGAATAAGAGTCTTTATTTATGTCGAACTTACTGTCTATAGTGAAAGAAGATACAGATATGATATGCGTGTATTGGTTTGGGTTAGAATCATAACCATAAGCTTTTCCAACTTGATGTTTAACATTATTTTTATCAGTAATATTTAAATATGGCACTTCAGTACCACTATTACCATTAGTTGAAGGTTGTTGCCTATTATAGCCATTATAATAGCCATTTACAAATACTGAAAAATTTGCGCTCTTTTCTCCCACAATATAGATAGCCGGATAGATTACAATAGTAACATCCTCCGTCAAGGTTTCGTCTGAATCGTGTACACCATTGCCATTATCGTCCAACCAGATTGTGATAAACACATAGGCGGGAGAGTAGACATCATCGCTAAGCGTATACTTAAAAGTCAGCGTGCCTTTATTGTTATCGATAAAGTTTGTTTTGAGATCGATGTTATTAATTGGGGCAACTTGAGGAGTACCAGAGCCGTTATTTATGTAGAAGGCAGTATTACCACCAGTATTAGCCAATCCTACAACACTTGTAGGAGGGGCAGCGTTGAACTCCACGCCAATCTTATGCGATGCATTATAGCGGATGGCAACCTCTGAGACATTGTCCATCTCGATATATTTCTGCGGAACCTCGAGGTAGTTATACTTATCGAGCACCACATCCTCATTGCGGTCACCAGAGCCATGCTCACCATTTGAGGTCTCAGTAGTCCAGTCCAACACATAGTATGACAACTCGTCAAGCTCCTTAGGAAGAGCCTCTACGGTGCTACCAAGCACACCAACAGTGACGATCATGTCATAACATGTATTAGGCACAAAATTGCGGTTTCGACCGTTGACAAGAATCTGATAGTAGAATGTCTTATAGCTATCAGCCTTGCCGTCCTTATTTTCATCCGCGCCCCAAGGCATCTCGAATGTCACATAGGCGGCATTGTCAGAGCCCTTATCCCACGAGCGAGCATAAGTGTAGAACGGCATATCGCAGGTAAACACATAGTGTGTCTCTGTTTCCTCCGCCTCCGACAGCGTATATGGAATCTTATCGGTATTTATGTAATTGTCTGGATCGTCGGGGTATGCACCGCTTAAGTAGCTCTTCTTGGTGCCATAATGGAATGATGTCTTCAAAGGCTCATTGCCCACGTTATCCTCAAGTACAGGCAACATTGTCACTTTGTTCTCATCACTTCCGACCTCGATAGACTTAGGCACCTTCACGGTCATAGTCACCTTTGACGCCACGCGCGCAAGAGAGATAGTGGCAGTGGCATTGCTATTCTTTCCCTTCTGCACCTTACCGTCTCCGGTCATGATAAATGGCTTACCTATAACATCATACTTGCCCTCGGTCATGTCGAGAACAAGCTGACCCAAGGCTGGCTTAGTTGTCTCTGCTGTCTTTGCCTCGAATGTATAATCTGCAGGGAGGTTTGCTATCACGAACACATCGCACAACGAACCTGAAGGGTAAATCTCCTTCAATAGCAAGTCGTTGACAAAGAATGAAACTTTGGCAGATGCAAGGTTGTTGATGTCAACCCTATGATAGTAGACACATGGATCGTTGGTCTTGTCCTTAACATAGAAGAAACAATCCAAACGGTTCAACTGTCGTTCATAGTCTGTACCTGTGTTACCCTCAGCCATGGTCATAGGGCTGTTAGACACATTAAGCACAATATAGTCCTCGCCATATTCGGGCATAGGGACCTCGTTGCTACATGAAACTACAGCAAAGCAAAAAATCGCTAATGCACTATATACTAATCTATTCATCATCACTATCCGTTAATAAGGTTCTGGATAATAGTATACTCTTCAATTCCTTTCTCGGTTGTTGTAGGCATAAGGTTCTTCACAACGATTGTACGACCGTCAGATGTTTGAACCGTAATTCGCAACAGACACTCATTCCTTGCCGAGATAGGATCAGGATTATTGATCTTGATTCTGACATATTGCCAATCATCGCCGACATCTCCGTATTTTGAGCCCTCAACAATGCTGAACGCATCCATTGCCGATGCAGTAAGAGGAATCAACGAGGCAGTCCATGTCGCGCCGATAGGTGTGCGGATCTTGAACTTACACTCTGCGACCTTGTTGACATCGGTGAAGAGTACAACCTCTCCCTTTTTGTCATTCACATTCTCACAGGTAGTTTCATCCCACTGCATCCATTCGTACTCTCTTACCTCGACCTGCTCGGTGAAGTCAATCTCCTCAGTATGCGGGATCCAATCCTCCACAACAGTGTTGATCTCAAACTCTGTGATAGTGCGCTCGCCCGAGATAATAAGGTTGTATGTTAGCTTCTTACCCGCAGGCCATGTACCCTCGGGAAGGAACACCTGAAGCTTCTTTTCCTCCCACGAGTCTCCCTCCTGGTCAATTGGACGCTGAAGATCATATATCACCGTCACGATGACAGAGCCACCGTTAGGTATGGTATGAGGAATAAGAAGAAGACCCTCTTGGTCCTCGTTGTTGAATGGTACGCCAGGGTTATCTTTGGAAGGATTGTTGTCACTTACTTCATTTGGCACAAGCTGGCCATTGATAATCTGCGCCTGAGAAACTTCTATTCCCTTACCATCGTACTTCTTTGTGAAGGACATCTTATCTGAAGAGAGGCTCCAGCTTGATGAACCATCCACGGTTGTGGTAAGCGTTCCCTTCTTGGCAACATTTTTGATGCTAACCTCCTTTACCTTGATTTTGTCCTGAACATTATCGGGAGCACCATTACTCCAAATCTTCAAGTTGACATTAGAGAGTTCGTGCTGAAAATTGAAGCCAACAGACTCTGGAAATGGTTCTCTAGTCGTCTTCGTGCGTGTTGCTGTTAGGAGCTCCTGATCTGCCGCCTCAGGAGTCTCAAAGGTCACGCTATAGCCATAAGCACCCTCACCAGCAACAGGGGCAATAGACTTCACATTAGTAACCGACGAGTTCTCGCCTGAATAGGGCCACACCGCAAAGAAATGGAATGCCCTGTCTGCTACCCAGTAGCGGGTGTTGTCATAGGTCCAGTCAGTATCAGGGTTACCTCTCTTTACATCCTCATTCTCCAGAAGCATAATAAAGCTATTACTTCCGGGCTCTGGCTCTTGCTTAGTATCATCACCAAGATTCATCTGTGCAAATACGCCCATGCGGAGAATTTCATCGGCACTCTCTACAAGACCTCTTGTCTGAACATCATTGAAAACAATGGCTTTTTGTGAGTTAGGCTCATCTATTATCTCCTTGCTACATGAGCAAAGATTGAGCATTGTAGCAACAGCTATGATTGACATCAAAGACTTCTTCATAAGCGAATCAAGAACAAAACTGCCAAACATATATCTAGTAATCTTCATTTCTCATTAACTTGATTGGGAATTAACGCTACAAAGTTAATCATTCCATTTAATTCTATCAAGTATTTTTGTAAAAAATATCTATGATATTTAAGCATCAAACGAGAACGAACTGAAAATACTCCCTCCAAAATTCCCAATAAGTCGAAAATTATAAGAAATTTCTATTGCTTTTTTTTGTGCATAGGTTGGGTATAGGCACAAAAAAAAACCTTACAACACGAGTGTGTTATAAGGTTTTGTGATTCCGGCGGGATTCGAACCCACGACCCACAGCTTAGAAGGCTGTTGCTCTATCCAGCTGAGCTACGGAACCATCCTCTATATCTTTGCAAGACTCTTACACTATCCTCTATCCCTCTTCTCAAAATCCTCCCCATCTACACACATATCTCCTTGTTGATCACCGGTTTAATGGTGTGGGGCAAAGGTGAGATTCTTGCGTAAGCGGTCTTTGCGGTGCAAAAGTAAGTAAAATATATCGATTTACAAAATTTTTATTACTCCTCAGCTATAATTTTATCAATTATATCTTTTGCGCTATCGTACTCATAGCCCAAACTCATTGCGTAGCGAAGTAGTTTACCTCGCAGTTCGTAGTTGTTTGATGCCTTTGTAGTGCGCAGTTTTCTAAGCAGTTTATCCTCCAATCGTATCTTCTGTTCGTCGTTGTCAAGGCTTGACAGTGTGCGTGTTATAATCTCGCCATTGATACCTTTTTGTCGGAGTTGGAAAGCGATCTTCTTTATCCCCCAGCCCGATAGCGTGCTCTTCTCTCGGGCATAAGCCTCGGCATAGCGGGCATCGTCAATAAAGCGTAGTTCAGTAAGTTTATCCAAGACCTCTTGTTGCTCCGCTTCAGGTACATCCCATGTGCGCATCAGGCGCATAGCATCACCCGATGACTTCTCGGCGCGTGAGCATAGGCGCATAAGTGCTTGGAGGGCCTGTGCGGCTGTCTTGCTCTTACGCTCGTGGCGTTTATCTATCGTCGTGTCGCGCATATCATTCTTGGTTTGCCTCTGAAGTCCTCGCGTAGTATGATATCATCATAGCCCTCATTCTCGAGCATCGCTATCATCTCCTTAGCGAGTGCTTCGTATATCTCAAAGTACAACTTTCCGCCCTCGTTTAGCAGGTGTCGAGATCGCTGTGCTATAGCGCGATAGAAGAGTAGTGGGTCATTGTCGGGGACAAAGAGTGCTGTCTCGGGCTCGTGCTCCGTAACATTAGCTCGCATGAGCGATATATCCGACTGAGGTATATATGGCGGATTTGAGACTACAACATCAAACTGCGTGTCGAAGAGTTGGTCGAACTCCTTAAGGGCATCGCCCCTAATAAAGCGCACCTCGGGGGCATATAGTTTGCCATTTATGGAGGCCATCTCCAGCACCTTGGTAGATATATCCATTGCCCACACGCGGCTATTTATTATGGCTCTGCTTAGTGCTATGGCGATACATCCCGAGCCTGTGCCTATGTCGAGTATTGAGGCCTTAGCACTGCTTTCTGATACTATCCACTCGACGAGCTCCTCGGTCTCAGGGCGGGGTATAAGAACACCTTCATTGACCTTTAGTGTCATGTCACAAAAGTCTGCATGGCCAATGATATACTGCACAGGACGCCAGCTCTTTAGCTCCTCTAATATCGTCTCTAATTCCTCGATTATGAGCTCCTTGTTAGGTTCGATGATAAGGTCGTTACGCGATATATTGCCCTTTGCCAAGATGATCATCTCAGCAATTTGGCGCGCCTCATCCATGCCGTACAATGGCTCTATGGCGTGTGTTATAAGGTTGAATATTTCGCGTCGTGTAGCCATCTGTTATGCTCTTAGAGATAGGTCGGCAAGGGCTATAGCCACCATAGCCTCAACAACTACTGCGGCGCGGCGTGCTATGCAGGCGTCGTGGCGGCCACCTATGGTTAGTGGGGTAATAGCACCCTCCTCGAAGTTATAACTCTGCTGTTGCTTGGTAATGCTTGGCGTCGGCTTTATAGCCACACGAACTACGATATCATTACCATTCGTAATACCACCATTTATGCCACCTTCGTTATTTGAAAGTGTCGTGCCTGAGGCATCTACTATTATGTCGTTGCGCTCTGAACCACGCTTCGCTGTGCCTGCGAAACCGTCACCAAACTCCACACCCTTAACCCCTGGTATTGAGAATAGTAGGTGGGCGATGATGCTCTCTGCTGAGTCGAAGAAAGGCTCGCCAAGGAGTGGGGTAACGCCCGTCACGCGGCACTCTATAATACCACCTACGGAGTCGCCCTCGCGTGCAGCTTTAGCGATTATGTCGTTAAATTTATTGCTATCCGTGCAGCCACCAATCGCTATAATATGTGTAGCGAAGTGGGCCTGTTTAAGTATCTCTTTAGCCACTACGCCTGCAGCCACGAGAGGTGCTGTCATGCGCCCTGAGGCTATGCCACCGCCAGCAATATCATACTCCTCGCCATATTTACGCATCTGCACAAGGTCGGCGTGAGAGGGGCGGGGATGTCTCTTAAGGTGTGAGTAGTCCTTAGAACGGCGATTATTATTGGCTATTGTGATTTTTATGCTCTCGCCCGTTGTTCTATGTTCGTCATCAAGACCTTCGATAGTTGGGATGTCCTCCTCAAGGCGTGAGGTCTCGCCCGTAAGCTGTGGGCGACGGCGCTCCATATCCTCAGTAAAGATGTCGGGTGTGAGGGTTATACCTTGTGGTACACCCTCTAAGATAACGCCCACGCTCTCGGCATGCGAAGCGCCAAAGATAGTGATGCGTAGTATCTGCCCAAAGCTATTATTCATTGGCTCCCGCTTTCAGTAGTTCCAAGTCCTCAAAGAATGATGGGTAACTCTTCGATACACACTCCTTATTCTTTATCTTGAGTGGCTCTTCAAGGCTCAGTGCTGTGATTGCAAGTGACATGGCTATGCGGTGGTCATCATGGCTATCTACATCCGCTACACAAGGCATGCCGCCCACGATGCGCATAATATCCTCATCATAATCAAGCTCTATATCGATACCGAGTTTGGTGTACTCTCTTCTTAATACCTCGCCACGATCGCTCTCCTTGCCTCTAAGACGAGATATTCCCTTTATCTCGGAGACACCCTCTGCTGCTGCTGCAAGGGCTACAAGAACGGGGAATAGGTCAGGACACTGCGTAGCATCAAAGTCGAAGGCCTCCAATTTGCGATGGGCTACAGTGATGCTGTTCTCCTCGATAATTAGTGATGCGCCGGCGCGCTCCAGAGCACGGCATATCGCCGTATCAGCCTGGCGCGATAGCATAGATATATTCTTTATTGTTACCTCACCAGCGATAGCTGCTGCAACCATTATAGCTGCTGCGCTGCTCCAGTCGCTCTCAATGGTGTAGTCGATACCCTCGTAGCGCTGACCCGCCTCGATGTAGAATTGTGTATAGTCCCCTTCGTTGTACATCACCTCCACGCCAAAGCGCTCGATGGTGTCGAGGGTCATATCCAAATATGGTGTAGAGACTGCACCCTTGACCTCAATTGTTGTGTCGCGTCCAGCCATAGGCAAGGCAATAAGTAGGCCTGTGATAAACTGCGAGGACATCGAACCATCCACAATGACCTTGCCGCCACGCATAGGGCCGCAAACCTCTATAGGTAGTCGTCCGCCACCATCACGCACCATAACACCGAGCTCCTTGAGAGGCTCCACCATCATAGACATAGGTCTATGGCGGAGTGTGCCCTCGCCCTCAATGGTTATAGGTGAGTTGTGTAGTGATGCTATAGGTGTGAATAGTCGTGCAGCAAGTCCCGACTCGCCCACATTAAGGGTATCGGTCTTAGGCTTAAGACCTCCCTCAATTATTAGGGTGTTGTCATTAACAATCTCCACCTTTGCGCCGAGGGCTTCGATAGCCGATATTGCAGAGCGTGTATCACGGCAAAGCTCAATGCCGCGAAGTGTTGTGCGTCCTGAGGCGAGAAGTGCAGCCGCCAGAGCGCGTTGAGCATAGCTCTTTGAGCATGGAGGTGTTACCTCTCCATGTAATCTATTCCCTAAGGGAATCGTGCAATCATCCATATATTATATGTAGTGTGAACTATTTGTTAGTTGTCCAACTCTCTATATTTGTTGTAAGACGACCTGTTATTCATCATCCTCATCAACCTCATCATTGTTCTGCTGAGGGATGTGACCTAAGGCACGCAATGCCTCCTCGCGCTCACGCTCCTCCTCCTCTCGCTGCTTACGCTTCATCTGAGGCGATGTGCGGAGCTCGAAGTTGCGACCAAGGTATACGCGGCGCACCATCTCGTCGTTTGCCAAATCCTCTGCCGTACCTGTCTTAAGAATCTTACCCTCGTAGAGTAGATATGTACGGTCGGTGATAGCAAGTGTCTCATCGACATTGTGGTCAGTAATGATAACGCCGATATTCTTATCCTTAAGCGTACCAACGATACTCTGGATATCCTCCACAGCGATAGGGTCAACACCCGCAAATGGCTCATCAAGGAGGATGAATGATGGGTTGATAGCTACGGCACGAGCAATCTCCGTACGACGACGCTCGCCACCCGAAAGCTGATTACCATAACTCTTGCGTACCTTCTGCAAGCGGAACTCCTCGATGAGGTTCTCCACGCGCTCACGCTGATACTCCTTAGAGTAGTTTGTCATCTCCAATACTGCACGGATATTATCCTCTACCGATAGGTGACGGAATACGGATGCCTCCTGAGCAAGGTAGCCTACACCCATCTGTGCACGGCGGTAGACAGGTAGTGAGGTGATATCTGTAACTATACCCTCATCGTTTTCGAGGAAGATACGCCCCTCGTTAGGCTTGATAAGTCCTACTATCATATAGAAGGTAGTGGTCTTACCAGCACCATTAGGTCCCAAAAGACCGACAATCTCTCCTTGGTTTACATCAATAGAGACATGATTCACGACAGTGCGTGATTTATAGGATTTTACTAACTCGCTTGTAAAAAGTCGCATTGTGGTATTACAAATTTTTTGTAAGTTTTTTGCAAAGTTATTACAATTTTACAAAAAAATATATTATATTTGGGTAAATTTTCTACACAACGAGAAATTATGGACACCGAAAAGGGAGGAATATTACACGAAAAGCTACGCGAATACTTTGGTTTTTCGTCGTTCAAAGGTAACCAGGAGGCGGTAATTAAGAATGTTTTGGAGGGTAAGGATACCTTTGTGCTAATGCCTACGGGTGGTGGTAAGTCGCTATGTTATCAGCTGCCAGCACTCATTATGGATGGCGTTGCAATCGTCATTTCGCCGCTTATCGCCTTGATGAAGAATCAGGTGGATGCTATGCGTACATTCTCTACGGAGTCGGGTATAGCACACTTCCTCAACTCATCGCTTAATAAAACTGCGATTGCTCAGGTAAGACAGGATGTCTTGGATGGACGCACCAAGCTTCTCTATTTTGCCCCAGAGTCGCTAACTAAGGAGGATAATATCGCATTTTTGCGAAAAATCAAGATATCGTTCTATGCCATTGATGAGGCGCACTGTATCTCGGAGTGGGGTCATGACTTCCGCCCTGAGTACCGTCGCATACGCCCTATTATAAATGATATAGGTGCGGCACCACTTATTGCCCTTACAGCTACGGCAACACCTAAGGTGCAGATGGATATTCAGAAGAACCTCGGTATGACCGATGCTACGGTGTTCCGTTCATCGTTCAACCGCCCAAATCTATATTACGAACTACGCCCTAAGCATAATATCGACCACGATATTATTCGCTTCATCAAGCAGCATGACGGCAAGAGTGGTATCATCTACTGTCTTAGCCGTAAGAAGGTTGAGGATTTGGCGGAGTTGTTGGTGGCAAATGGTATCAAGGCCTTGGCATACCATGCGGGTATGGATGCTCAGACGCGTGCTGATAATCAGGATGCTTTCCTGCATGAGAGGGTAGATGTTATTGTTGCAACCATCGCCTTCGGTATGGGTATCGACAAGCCAGATGTGCGCTATGTTATCCATTACGATATCCCTAAGTCGTTGGAGGGCTACTACCAAGAGACTGGTCGTGCTGGTCGTGATGGCGGTGAGGGCCATTGCTTGACCTATTATAGCTATAAGGATATACAGAAACTCGAGAAGTTTATGCAGGGTAAGCCTGTTGCTGAGCAGGAGATTGGTAAGTTGCTTCTTTTGGAGACTGTATCTTACGCTGAGAGCTCTATGTGTCGCCGTAAGTCGTTGTTGCACTACTTTGGTGAGGAGTACACTGAGGCAAATTGTGGCTCGTGCGATAACTGTTGTAATCCTAAGCCAAAGATTGAGGCTAAGCGCGAGATGGTACTTGCGTTGGAGGCTTTGGAGGAGATTGGCGATAAGTTCAAGATTGACCACCTCGTTTCGGTGCTTATGGGTAAGATGACGGCTATGGTTAAGAGCTATGGCCACAATAAGTCTGAGTACTTTGGCGCTGGTGAGGAGAAGGATGTTCGCTTCTGGAACGCGGTTATTCGTCAGGGCCTTATCATGGGTCTTATAGATAAGAATATCGAGAACTATGGCCTTATTTCGGTGAATAAGAAGGGTCAGGCCTTTATTGATAAGCCTACAGCTGTGACTATTACCCTCGACCATGACTACGACTCTGAGGAGGAGAATGCTGCATCATCAGGTCCTATGCGTGGTGGCGGTGCTGCCGATGAGGAGTTGTATGCGATGTTGAAGGATTTGCGCCGTAGTGTCGCAGCTCACAACAACCTACCTCCTTATGTCATCTTCCAGGATCCATCGTTGGAGGAGATGTCTATACAGTATCCTATCACTATTGAGGAACTTCAGACAATTTCTGGCGTAGGTGCTGGTAAAGCTCAAAAGTTTGGTGCTGAGTTTATCAAGCTTATCAAAACCTATGTCGAGGAGAAGGAGATTATTCGCCCTCAGGATCTTGTGGTTAAGGGCGTTGCAAATAAGGCAAATAATAAGATTTTCATCATCCAGTCTATCGACCGTAAGATGGACTTCGAGGATATTGCACACGCCAAGAACCTTGATATGGATGAGTTGCTTACGGAGATTGAGTCTATCGTGAACTCTGGTACACGCCTCGATATTCAATACTACCTCAATCGTGTGATGGAGGAGGATAAGGTTGAGGATATCTATCTCTACTTCAAGGAGGATGCTGAGAGTGATTCGTTGGATGCTGCCATCGAGGAGCTTGGCTCGGAGTATAGCGAGGAGGAGATTCGTCTTGTACGCATTAAGTTTATTTCGGAGGTTGCAAACTAAGAGAGGAGTCTAATGGCAGAGGTAAGAGCAAAAAAAGCATTAGGTCAGCACTTCTTAACTGACTTGAACATTGCGCGCAAAATCGCTACATCGCTATCGGGTGGCACTGCTGAAAATCCGGATAAGGTGTTGGAGGTTGGTTGCGGTATGGGTGTGCTTACACAATTTCTTCTGCAGCGCGATGATGTTGTGACCTATGGCGCCGAGATTGATAGCGAGTCTGTGGAGTATCTACATGCTCACTATCCTGAGTTTGCGCCACGCCTCTCGGAGGGTGATTTCCTAAAGATGGACCTTCGTGCGACATACGGAGATAGACTTAAGATAATTGGTAATTTCCCATATAATATATCGTCACAGATATTCTTCAAGGTGTTGGAGAATAGAGATATAGTGCCTGAGTGTGTAGGTATGATTCAGAAGGAGGTTGCTGTGCGCCTTGCCGAGCCTCCAGGCTCTAAGGAGTATGGCATCCTTAGCGTGCTTCTGCAGGCGTGGTACGATATAGAGTACCTCTTTACTGTTGGCGAGAAGGTCTTTAATCCACCGCCAAAGGTTAAGAGCGCGGTTATCCGCCTTGTGCGTAATGGCGTCACTAAGCTTGACTGCGATGAACAGCTATTTATTAAGGTTGTCAAGGCTTCGTTTGGTCAGCGCCGTAAGATGATACGCAACTCCCTAAAGTCGGCCTTTGGTAACTTTAACGGTAACGAACACCGCTTCTTCACGATGCGTGCAGAGCAGCTATCGGTGGCTGATTTCGTGGAGCTAACAAATTGGGTTGCAGAGAATAGGTAATTATCGTCTCGATGAATATTAAGAGAATCTTATACTGCTTGGTGTCGCTGTTGATTTTTGTGGGGTGTACATTGGATGACCTCTACGAAAAAGAGAATAATAGCGATGTGACGGAGGTGCCTGAGGATCCTGAAAATACAGAAGATCCAGAAGACTCAGAAGAACCCGAGGAGTCTGATGAGCCTGATAACTCTGACGATACAGATGATTCTGATGAACCACTCGAAGATATAAACTCGGTTGTGCTAAGTGGAGAGATTATCGGTACGCGCTATTCTGTAGATTACAACACTTCAAGTAAATCCGAGAGTGTCAATACCAAGGATTGTGTCTTTGACGGAGATTTCGATACATTCTTTGCATCCTATGATCGCTCAAATACATGGGTGGGACTTGACCTTGGTCATAAGCATGTCATTACAAAGGTGGGCTATGCGCCACGCACCTCACAGCCTGGTCGTGTAGAGTTGGCGCTTATCGAGGGCGCTAATAGCGCCGATTTCAGTGATGCGCTGCCTCTATACATCATCAAGGAGGCTGCCCAGGAGTATGTGATGACCTATGCAGATATTCATTGCTCGCGCGGTTTCCGTTATGTGCGTTATGTGACGCCTAATGATTGTCGATGCAATATTGCAGAGTTGGAGTTTTATGGCTATAAGGGCGATGGCGACGACTCGCAACTATATCAGCTTACAAACCTCCCAACCGTCGTTATCAATACTGAGGGCGGTGCAGATATCACATCTAAGGAGACAGAGATAAATAGCAGAGTATATATCATCTCGGATAATGGTACAAAGTTGCTCGAAGATGAGTCTACGGGTGTGCGTGGTCGTGGTAATGCAAGTTGGGGATTTCCTAAAAAACCATACCGCTTGAAGTTTAGTGAGAAGCGTAGTCCGCTGAATGCTCCTGCAAAGGCAAAGAAGTGGACTCTGATAAGCAATTATGGTGATAAGACATTGATGCGTAACATCTTGGCATTTGAGGTGAGCAGGCGCATGGGTATGGCATATACTCCATTTTGTCATCCTGTTGACCTAATCCTTAATGGTGAGTATAAAGGTTGTTATCAACTATGTGATCAGATTGAGGTGGCGCCTAATCGTGTAGATATCACAAAGATGGAGGCTACGGATGTTAGCGGTGATAATCTCACGGGAGGTTATCTCATCGAGATAGATGCCTATGCCTATGGTGAGTCGTCGATGTTTACCTCTAATCGCGGAACACCCGTGACAATCAAGTCTCCTGATGATGATAAAATCGTGAGCGAGCAGAGTAAGTACATAAAAGACTTCTTCAATACCATGGAGGCGGCGGTCTTTGCATCCAACTATACGAATGAGAATAGCGGCTACCGCAAGTATCTTGATTTGGATAGCTTCTTGCGCTTCTTCCTTGTGGGTGAGTTCGCAGGTAATACAGATACCTATTGGAGTGT